>NZ_LZIX01000180.1:0-3176 GCF_001666955.1 Mycobacterium sp. E735
GCGCGCGACTTTGCTTGCCCTGCTGGGCAGCCCGCACCTGTGCAGCCGCGCGTTCATCACCGAACAGTACGACCGCTACGTGCGCGGCAACACCGTGCTGGCCGAGCACGCCGACGGCGGCGTGCTTCGCGTCGACGAGGCCACGGGCCGCGGCATCGCGCTGTCGACCGACGCGTCGGGTCGCTACACGCTGCTCGATCCCTATGTCGGAGCACAACTGGCCCTGGCCGAGGCCTACCGCAACGTCGCGGTCACGGGCGCGACCCCGGTCGCGGTGACCAACTGCCTCAACTTCGGTTCTCCGGAAGATCCCGGGGTGATGTGGCAGTTCTCGCAGGCGGTGCGGGGACTGGCCGATGGTTGTGCGGCCCTTGGCATTCCGGTGACCGGCGGCAACGTCAGCTTCTACAACCAGACCGGGTCGGCGGCCATCCTGCCGACGCCGGTGGTCGGTGTGCTCGGCGTGCTCGACGATGTGGGCCGGCGCATTCCGACGGGCCTGGGCGGCGAGCCGGGCGAGACCCTGATGCTGCTGGGCGATACTCGCGACGAATTCGACGGTTCCATCTGGGCGCAGGTGAGCGGCGACCACCTGGGCGGGGTGCCGCCCGCGGTCGACCTGGCGCGCGAAAAACTGCTGGCCGAAGTGCTGAGCGCGGCGTCACGCGACGGGCTGGTGTCCGCCGCGCACGACCTGTCCGAAGGTGGGCTTGCGCAGGCCATCGTGGAGGCGGCACTCGCGGGCGAAACCGGCTGCCGCATCGTCCTTCCCGAGGGCGCCGATCCGTTCGTCACGTTGTTCTCCGAGTCCGCGGGCCGGGTTCTGGCGGCGGTGCCCCGCACCGAGGAGAGCCGGTTCCGGGCGATGTGCGAGGCGCGCGGGCTGCCCGCGGTGCGCATCGGCGTCGTCGACCAGGCCTCGGACGGGGTGGAGGTTCAGGGCCTGTTCACCGTGTCGCTGGCCGAACTGCGCGAGACGTCCGAGGCGGTGCTGCCGCGCCTCTTCGGATGAGCCGCAGCGACGAATCCTGATGGGCGAGCGCGACTTCCGTCGGGCCCGTGCGTTCGCGTTGGCCGCCGCCCTGGTGGGCTGGAGCTTCGTCGGGCCCCGGCTGCCCACGGCGTGGCGGGTGACGACCCAAGCGGCGGCGGCCGGAGTGCTGGTGGTTGTGACGCGCGCACCGTTGGGGCTGACCGCACCGCGGTTGTGGGCGGGGCTGCGGCTGGGGTCGGCGGCCGGGGCCGCCGCGGCGGGCGCGATCGCCGCAGCGACGGCGGTGCCGACGGTGCGGGCGTCCATGGCAGACCGCGAGCCGACCGGGTCGGTGGCCGGCTGGCTGCTGCTGCGCATCCCCGTCGGCACCGTGTGGGCCGAGGAGGCCGCGTTCCGCGCGGCGCTCACCACCGCCGCTTCCGCTGCCTACGGAAGGTCCGGCGCAAGGTTGTTGCAAGCGGCGAGCTTTGGGCTCTCCCATGTCGCGGATGCGCGAGCGGCGGGCGACCCGGTGCTGGGCACGGTGTTGGTGACGGGCGTCGCGGGCTGGCTATTCGGTTGGCTCGCAGACCGTTCCGGCAGCGTGGCCGCTCCCATGCTGGTGCACTTGGCCATCAACGAGGCCGGCGCGATCGCCGCGCTGGGCGTGCGACGTCACGGGTTGATGGTGTAGTCACCGAGCTGGCGACCCCACACGTGCTCGGTGAAAAGTGGGGAGCCGAGCTCGAAGTGGTTGTAGGGAGCCATGCTCGCGCCGGTGTCCATCACCAGGAGCGGGGCCGGCCACAGTTCTCGGGTTATCGTCTGCCAACAGCCCGGTCGGCCGCCGGGACCGCCCCGGGCGTTGGTACGGGGCAGGTTCTCCGGCCAGATGTACGGGCTCGGCGCCCCGGTGATGCCGCCGGCCGCGTGGGCGCCGAGCGAGTAGCCGTTGTCGCCGAGCGCATTGTGAATCCTGGGCCCAACTTCAGCGAAATTCCTTATGGTGCAGAAGATTTCCGGGCTGTATTCGTCGAGCAGCTGGCTGGGGGTGACCAGATCGGTGGCCCCGCGCGCCAGGTTGGGGCCGCCGCGCCCGAACACGTCTGCGCCCGCGCCCCCGAGCCCGGCCGCCGCCAGCAGCGCCGCGTCCAGATCGGCTTGCTGCCGGTTCAGCGTGCGCGCCGCGGTCACCGCGTGGTCGAGGGCGTCCCATAGGTCAGGCGAAGCGCTGGAGTACGTCTCGCCGAGAGCGGCCAACCGCGCAACGTCGAAGCGGATCGCGGGCATGCGGGCGTTCACGTCGTCGAGAATCGCGTTGCCGTTGACCAACGAGTCGCCGAACTTCTCGCCCAGTCCCGTCAGCGCTTGCGCCGCCGCGCTGAGCGTCAGGTTCACCTTGACCTGATCGACCTTCTCCGCGATCGACATGAGCGTCTCGAACACGGTGTTGAACTCTGTGGTCACCGCGGTCGCGTCGATCACGGTCGACGGTGTGATCGATTGCGCCGCGGGCTTGGGCGGCGAAGTCAGCGCGACGTACTTGTTGCCGAACACCGTTGTCGCCTTGATGGTGGCCGCCACGTTGGCCGGGATGAGCTCGAGATACCTGGGGCTGACATCCAGCGTCACCCTGGCGGCCGGCCTGCCGTCGCGGGTGATCTCCGAAATGCCGGCCACGCGGCCGATCTGGACACCGTTGTAGGTGACCTTGGAGCCGGGATCCAATACCAGGCCGGCCCGGGCCGCCACCATCGTCAGCTTCGTTGTCGGCGTGAGCTCGCCGCGAAACTGCAGATACAGCAGCGACCCGACCAACCCCATGATGACGAGCGTCACGAGGCCGACGGACTTGTACGGTGGCCCGCGCCGCAAGCGACGACGCTCCATGAGTTTGAGACCCTAGGGTATGGCCGCCCGTCAAAAGGCCGATCCGGCAAAGACCCGGCAGGCCGTGTTGGCCGTTGCGGACTGGTTGCGGGACGCGACCCGGCCCGTTCCCGATCGCGAGAGCCTCGGGGCCGCGGTCCGGCTCACCGCCCGCACCGTGGCAGCGGTGGCGCCCGGGGCCAGCGTCGAGGTGCGGATCCCGCCGTTCGTCGCGGTGCAATGCATCGCCGGCCCCAGGCACACCCGCGGCACGCCCCCCAACGTGGTGGAGACCGATCCGCGAACGTGGTTGCTGCTGGTGACCGGGATGCTG
>NZ_LZIX01000181.1:0-15927 GCF_001666955.1 Mycobacterium sp. E735
TTTCGGCGCCAGCTCAGATGCGGTGCCCGTGGTGACGTACCGCCGCCAACTACTGGGGGCGCATCATCCCGAGACTTTGGCCGCCCAACTGGCGCGGCTGGGTTGGCTCGGGGAAGCCACAGGCCCCACCAGCTTCGTTCTGAAGAGCCTCAACGAACTGATAACGACCGCCGAAAACGCGCTCGGCCACGACGACGAAATTACTTTGCGGGCGCGTTACGTTCGTGCGCTCTTGACGCCGAAAACCTCCGGTACCGAAGTGGACTGCATCTCCGAGTGGGACCTGCTGGCCGAGGACCTGACCCGCGGCCTCGGCGAGGCGCACCCGCTGAGCGTCGGTGCGCGCGAACAGCGTTCGGCGGCGTACGCCGAGTGGGAGCAGGACCTCAACGAGGTGCGCGACCTGGCCTTCCATTTGTTCGTCGACGTGGAATCCGAAGAACGCGACATCGACCAGCCTCCGGGACGCGACTGGCTGGACACCGGAGACCTCGACGAAGACGCGGTCGAGAAGGTGACCGAGGACGCCGACGACCAGCGCGCCGAGCGCGCCGCGTTGATGGAAAATGTTGTGGCGGCCAAGAAAGCGTTGTCCCGCAGCGCCCGCGCCGCGGGCAATGACGCCTACGAGACGTTGCTGTGGCGTTATTTCCTGGCCTGGCGGTTCTGGGAGGGGCACGAATTCGAGGCGGCCGGCGAGCGGACCCGGCGGCTGATCGACGATTGCGCGCGGCTGCTCGGCGACGACCATGAACTCACGGAGGCGTCGCGAACGATGTTGCACTTCATCGACACCCGCACCTGGAGCGGTCTGCCACTGTTCTGGGATGGCAGCGCGATGGTCTGACGGGATCCTGGTGTTTCACCACGATCACGAAATCAGTCATGGTTCCGCACCGAGCGAACGTGTGGGCTGATCGCGGTCCAGACCGGCTGCGGGGCAGTATCATTGGTCGCTTCGGCAGCGTCTCGACCCTCATATGCCGACCGTGATATCGCGAGCGATATCAAATCCGTGGATCGAGTGGTGTTTGTCGCACGACGCGACCGGCGGGTGATGATCGTTAGCCCGTGAACGCGCCATCGACCAGGTCGTCGAACCGCTCCAGCGCCTCGTCGGATTCGGCGTCGATGCCGCGCAGCGCCCCCCGATCCGCGAGGTACCGGTGCGCATACAGCCGGGCTACCAACGCCTTTCGCTCCCCGCCGCGGGCCTCGCGCTCCCAGGCGGCCTGCTCGGTGAGCAACGCCGCGGCATAGACGTCGCCCATGAATTGGGCCAGCGGGAACAGCCGCGCCTCGGCCATGTCGCGGTCCAGCTTGGACCACGCCGTGATGGCGGCGTCGAGATCCTCGATGCGCCCGGCGACCAGCCGTGTGGTGTCGTCGTCATCCGACACCGACACCGCGTCGCGCAGCCGCGCCAAAAACCGCTCGTGCGCGCGGGTCTGCTCGATGCCGCGCCGCACATCCAGGCACAGGATGTTGTCCGGCCCCTCCCAGATGGTGTTCACCTGCGCGTCGCGCAGCAGCCGGGCCACCGGCCAGGTCTCGATGTAGCCGTTGCCGCCGTGGATTTCGATCGCGTCGGACGCCGCGGTGATGCCGAGCCGGCACACTTTCAGTTTGGTCACCGGCACCGCGATGCGTTGCCGCATGGCCCGCGGCTGGCGATGATTGGTGGCGCCGGTGCCGTCGAAAACCATTGCCTGCGCGGCTTCCACGTCGACGATCAGCTCCGCGAGCTTGCGCCGCATCAGCGGCTTGTCGATCAGCGCGCCGCCGAACGCGTGCCGCTGCCGGGCATAGCACAACGACTCGACCAGGGCGCGGCGCGCGTTACCCAGGCCGAACAGGGCGATGCCCAGGCGCGCGGCGTTGGTCAACTCCATCATGCGGCCCAGGCCCTTCCCGTCCGATGGCCCGGCTTCGCCGCTGGGCTCTCCCGACAGCAGAAACGCTTCCGCGTCAACGAATTCCACCTCGCCGGAGGCCACCGAGCGGGTGCCGAGCTTGTCCTTCAGGCGGCGCACCCGCACCCCGTTGCGCGACCCGTCGCGGCGGGTGCGCAGCACCAGGAAGTTGGCGACGCCCCGCGTCGAGTCGGGTGCGCCCTCCGGCTTGGCCAGCACGACGAAGGCCTCGCCGGCGCAGTTGGAGGCAAACCACTTGAACCCGTTGAGGATCCAGGAATCCCCGGCCCGGGTCGCCGTGGTCTCCAGCGCGCCCAGGTCCGAGCCGCCGGTGCGTTCGGTCAGCAGCTGCGCCGTCTCCCCGGCCCACTCGCCCGAGGCGAACTTGGCCAGCACGTGCTCGCGCACGTCGGCAGGCGCGTAGGCGGCCACCAGCGAGGAGACCATGCCACCGCCGGTGCCCAACGCGCAGCCCATCCCGATGTCGGCCTGATTCAGCAGGTAGTTCGACGCGAACAGGCCCAGGCCTGAGCTCACCTTGGCGGCGCGGGCGTCGTTGCGCAGCGCCTGCTGGGCGTCCAGGACCGCGCGCTTGGACTGGGTGAAGGACGCCGGCATGACGACCTGGCTGACGTCGTGTCCCCACCGGTCGTAGCGTTCCAGCCGCGGCGGGTTGTGGTCGGTCTCCTCCGCCCATTTCGCGACCGCGCCGCCCATCAGCTCGCCCATGCGCGCCAGGTGCGGCTCCACCACCGCCAGCTCGTCCGGCTGCAGGTAGTACGCCATGATGAACTGCAGGGTGGGGTCGGTGAGGTACCAGTTGAGACCGAGCGCCCCGCGATAGTCCTCGGTCCGGTAACGCTGCGCCTTCTCCTCGGTGGAGAAGGGCAGCCTGTCCACCGCCTCCGCGGCGTAGTCGCTCATGGGTGAGACGCTACGCGCTGGTGAGGAAAACCAGACGGACCCTGCCGATTTGGATTTCGTCGCCGTTGGCCAGCACCGCCGAGTCGACCGGCTTCCGGTTGACGTAGGTCTGGTTCATGCTGCCCACGTCGACGACGCGGAATTGCCCGCCGTCGCTTCGGAATTCGGCGTGCCGACGGCTGACGGTGATGTCGTCGAGATAGATGTCGCTCTCGGGATGGCGGCCGGCGGAGACCACGTCTGCGCTCAGGGAAAAACGCGAACCGGCGTTGGGGCCACGCTTCACGACGAGCAGCGCCGAGCCTGGGCGCAACCCGGCGGTGTCCTCGATCGCGGCATCGGCGGCAGTTGCCGGCGCGTCGAGCTCGGCGGGCATGGCGCTGCCGATGGCGCCGGTGCGGTCCTCCGGGTCTTCGCGCCGAGTTGGCCGGTGCGGCGTCGACCCCGTGTCGCTCACGCGGCTCGCGGCAGGTCCGGGTTGGCCGCCGTCGCCTGCGATGTCGGGCGCTGCGGCGCCGGCACCCAACCGACGTAGGTCAGGTACAGCCCGACCAGGGCGAAGACGACGCACGCCGTGATCCACCAGCCCTGCGCGCCGATCATGTCGTTGGCCAGCGCGGCGAAGAACCTGGGAAATGCCACCAGCAGCAATCCGCGCAACACGATCAGCCAGCCGACCAGGGAAACGGTGACCGCCGCGGCGCCGCGCCAGCTTTGGTGGGCCGCAACGATGGTCAGGCCGATCAGCAGGATGAAGGCTCCGGTCACGAAGGTCCACATCGAATTCGCCTCGAACTGCGACAGCAGCGACTGCATGTCCGAGGCGCGCGCCACCGCCGTCACATCGACGACGACGAGGAAGGGGCCGAGCACGCGGCAGAAGAAGCGTGTCGACTGTTGGGAAGCGTCCATTGCCGTACCTTTCATCCGACGCCGGTCACGCGGCGACCCCTTTATCGGAGCACTCGACCGCGGCGTCGTGATAGGGACTTAAGGCACTGCCCGCTCCCAACGGCGTGGTTATACCGGGGCGACGAACTCCGATGTGTAGAACTCCGCCGGATTCTGCGAGTTAGCGTTGGTCCGTTCGATAATCACCCAAACTCCAGTCGTGCCGGGACGAATGGTGTCTTGGACGGTCGTTGTTCCGGTGCCCGCCGCATCGATATCCATGCCCGCGAAAGCGGTGCCGGGATCACCCGGACCGCAGGTGCTCGACGAGGGCCGGGGCATCTGGATCAGCCCGACGTCGAAGTGGGTGCCGGGCTCGGGCTCGTCGTACAGGTGCACCTCCGCGAGCGCTCTTGACCCGCTGGTACGGATCACCGCCGAGCCGGTGCCGAGCATCGGGCTCGGCACCTTCGGGGCCACGCCGACGCGGCTGAAATCGCAGCGCCGCAAATAGTTGTCCAGCACCACCGTGGTGCCGCCTTCGGCGTGGGCCTTGACGCCGAACGTCATCGCCCAGGTGATCGCCACCGCGATCAGCGCCGCACATGTTCGGATACGTCTAAGCGTGTACATGGGCCCACCTGTTTCTCCCGTGTGAACTGAATCACAGCGGTTAGGTATTAACCAGGGCCCGGCAAAATCAAACCTATTTCCGGCAATTACTCATTCGTTAATTTGTGCGGTTATTGGGCGGCTGACGAATTGCGGGAGAAAAGGCGTTTATTACGCCCTACGGTTTAATGCGGATCGGCCCGGGAGACCACCAGCCGCTACGGGTCGCGGTGCCCAGATCGAGCTGCGCGGGATGGGCATCGGCGACGGTGTCGAACTTGCGCAGCGATCCCCAGTCCCGGCCCCAGTCGTGCGACAGGTAGGTCGACATCACGTGGGCCCGCAGCAGCAGATCGGTGATGCCCAGCAGGCCGCCGTTGACGCCGTCCTGCCAGGTGTCGGTGTCCTGCTTCTTGGCGTTGTAGTCCGGGGTGATGCGGAACCTCGGGATCTCGGTGACACCGTTGACATGCAACATCGGCTGCTGGCACGGGAAGGCCAACCCGACCGCCCAGTCCATCAGCACCGGCTGCGTCGAGCCGACATACTCCTGCAACGAGCGCAGTTCCGGCACCCGCGGCGGGGTGACCGCGATCCAGTCGTCCGGCGTCAGCGACAGGTCTTCGGCGACGAGCCGCACGGCGACGGCGTCCGCCGGGATCTGCGAGCGCGCGAAGCGCAGGTTGCGCCACACCTTGGGTTGCTCGCCGTAGAGGTCGTAGGGCACCAGCCTGCCGCCCGGCTGCACGGAGCCGCCGGGACCGGGACGGCCGAACTCCAGCTCGACCGTCTGGCCGCTGGTGTGGTGATGCAAGATGCTGTTGCCGGCGATCGTGCCCGCCGCGGTGACGACTACCAGCGGGTGCCCGTCATCCGCCTTCGGCAGCTGATACCACGCGGAGGTGAGCCGGCTCTGCCGTTGCGCCCCGGTCGTGTAGCTCCCGGCCAGGGGGACCTGCTCGGCGTTGAGGCCGTACGGCAGCGGCACCGTCGATCCGTTGACGCCGGGCGTCGTCAGCTTCAGCGGCGCGTCCCAGTCGTAGTCGGTGCCCGGCTGCGGCACCGACGTCTCCTTGACCGACTCGGCCAGGGTGCGGTCCGGAACACCGTTGGGAGTGAATCCCGTCGGGTTCACGCCCCCGAGCGCCCCCAGCGGACCGTAATCGCCGGGCAGGGGCGCCATGAAGCCGGCGTTGCTGTCCGGTTCGACGAGCACGTCGTCGGCCAGGCCGCAGCCTCCGCTGAACTCGCGCAGGTTGTCCCAGGCATTGGAGTAGGTGGGGTATTGACGCACGATGCCGGCCACCATCGACGCCACGAACACCAGCGCCATGAAGCCGGCCGCCAGCGGGATCGGCGCGGCGGTCAGCGCTCGCGCCAGGCGGCCCTCGCCGTGGCTGGTGTCGGCGAAATGCAACCAGGCCGCATACACCGCGGCAATCACGAACAGCGCGAAAAAGATTGTGCTGATCGAGATTCCGCCGACCCTGGGCATGCTGCTGTTGAACGGCACGCCGTAGCTGGAGACGTACCACCAGCCGTTGGTGGTGGCGAAGCACAGCGCCAGAATGAACAGCACCGCCGCGAGGAACGCCATCCGGTTGCGCGACCAGCGCAGCACCTTCGGCGACACCAGCACCGTCGTCAGCGCGGCCATCGCCGCGCCCACCGCGGCGAACAGCCCGAAGTGGTGCACCCACTTGGTGGGGGTGAACATCAGGAAGAACATGGTGCCGAAGATGACACCCATCAGGCGCCACGCCGGCCCGCGGGCCACGCCCGGAACTCGCTTGCGCCGCAACATGATGAACATGGCGGTGAACAGGCACAGCGCGGTGATCAGGAAGCCGAAGCGGCGCGAGAGTGAACCGTCGACGGTGGGCAGAATCAGGTAGTAATAGCGCAGGTTTTCGGTGTACCAGGCCTGGCTGGGCCCGATCGCGGTCCGAATCCTGGTGGCTTCCAACACCGTTGACAGCGTCTGATCGGCGAACACCACGGTCAGGATGACCGTTCCGGCGGCCAGCATCGGCGCCACCAGCGGCAAGGTGCCGACCAGCCGATGCCGGCGGACCAGGATACGCAGGATCGGACGGCCACCGGCGACCAGTGCGGCCACGGCGATCAATCCGGTGGGCTGGACGCCGAGGGTGAACGCCGCGGTGATGACCGCCAGCGCGGCGGGAGTCAACCGGCTGTAACGCATGGAGCGCTCGATGAGCACGTAGGTGATCAGCGAACCGACGGCGATGATCGGCTCCGGGCGCAGGCCGTTGTCGAACGGCATCCACGCGGTGAGCAGGACCAGGCCCGCCGCCCAGTTCGCCGCCTTGCTGCCGGCGACCGCGGGCCCGAGACGGGGCAGCACCTCACGCGAAAGCAGCAGCCAGCAGACGATTCCCGCGATCAGGTCCGGCAGGCGCATCCACAGGCTGGCGTCGCTGACGTGGGTCATCAACGCCAGCAGGTTGTAGTACCACCCGAACGGGTCCTCCGGGCTGCCGAACCAGCGGAAGTAGTTCGACATGTAACCGGCGTGGTCGGCGACCCGGGCCATGCCCAGGATGTAGCCGTCATCGGACGAGTTCGCCCCGATCACGTGCCACAGCAGGAACCCGAAGATGACCGTGACGTCGGCCAGCGTGAAGGTGCGCCAGTTCGCCGGAATGAGCCGGCGCATCCGGTGGCCGTCCAGCTGGTCCAGGCGCCACAATGCGATCAGCGCGACGATCGTGGACACGATGGCCAGCACCATCGCGGTCAGCTTCAAAGTCGTTGGGGTGGTGGAGAACCGGGTGTCGATGGTGGCCGACAGTTTCAGGCCCGGCGGGGCCGGGCCGGTGAGGTCGGTGAACACCCCGACGATCTGCGGCCGCAGGTTCGGGTCGGGGAAACCGCCCCCGATCGGCCTGCCGGCCGAATCCTTCAGCCCGACGAAGGTGGCGAAGGCGCCGGCTTTCGTCGAGGTGATCTCGATGCGCTGGCATTGCGGGCCGGCCACCTGGTCTCGAGACGCGCTGGCGATCACCACATTGCGGTCGGTGACGTCGACGCGTTTGGCGTTGACGACGACGAACAGCGCGTTCAGCGCGGCGTCCTTGCCCTTCTTGGGCGCCGTGCTCAGGACGACCCCGCCGTCCGGCGGCAACGCGCTCACCACCGAGCACGGCACGGTTGCGGTCACGTCCACCGGCGTCAGTGAAATCAACGGCGCGGTAACGCTGTTCAGCTGGCCGCCCTGGGGCCAGTTGAGGGTGGCGGTGGTCTGCACGACGGGCAGCAACGGCGTGGCGACCGACAGGACGAAGCCGATCAAGCCGGCGATCGTCGCGACCCAGCGCGTCGCGCGCACGTTTTGACCGGCGGTCGTCTTGTCTTCGCGGTTGTTCACGGTCGTGATGCTCATGGAAGCGCCCGAATCGGTCCCTGTCGGCTCCAGCCGTGCACTGTCATCACACCCTGTTCGATTGCGGCGTCGGGCGCCTGGTCAGCCGGCACCAGCCGGAAGTACTGCTCCACGGAGCCCCAGTCGCGATACCAGTCGCCGCGAAGATAGGTGGAGACCGTCGAGGTGCGCAGCATCGCCTGAGTGACCAGGAACGGGCCGCCGGCCTCGCTGGCCTGCCACCCATTCGACGACGACGCCGTCTGCTTGTGATCGGGCAGGATGCGGTACTGCGGAAGTTCGGCCACGCCAAGGTGTTCGGAGAACGGGTGCTGGCATGGGAAGTTCGCGGCGGTCGCGATGTCCATCAGCACCGGCGTGCGCGACCCGATCAGCTGCTGCAGGGTTTGCAGCACCGGCACCCGCGGCGGGGTGAACGCGAACCACTGATCCGAGCTCAGGTTCGGGTCGTAGGCGACGATGCGCGCCACGTTGGCCTCGGGCGGCGCCCAGGTGAGGGGGAAGCGCAGGTTGCGCCACGCCGGCTCGGGGCCGATGTCGATCGGCTGCACCTCGGCCAACGGCTGGGTGGTGCCGTCGGGGCGGGTGACTCCCCACTGCAACTTCAGCGACTGCCCGTAGGTGAAGGTGCCGTCCTCCTTGTACGACCAGATCGCGCCGGTCGCCGACACCACGACGATCGGCCGGTCCGGGGTGCGGGGCGGTAGCTGGTACCACGCCGAGGTCGCCGTGGCGGCCAGCGAGTTCTCGCCGTAGCTGCCCATCACCGGGGTGCGGGCCGGGTCGAGTCCGAACGGGAGCGCCGCATGGGAGCCGTTGACGCCGACGGGGCCCTTCCCGCCGGCCGTGCCCGCCGAGTCGCTCATGGCGGCGTTGGGCTTGTTGGGCGACGCATCCGAATTCACCACGCCGGGCTTGGTCACCACCGGGTACGACCGCAGGTCGTCGCCGACGCCGTCGGGCTTGAAGCCGACCGGGTTGACCCCGCCGAGCGGGCCGTCGGGCCCGAAGACCTGCCCGGGCGCCGGCGCCAGCATGCCCGCGTTGGGGTCGGGCTCGGCAAGCACGTCGTCGGCCATGGCACAGCTCGTCGGGGACAGGCCGGAAGCGATGGCGGCGAGGTTGGCCTTGCCGGTGGTGTAGAGCGGGTAGCGGAACACCGCGCCTTTGGTCAGTGAGGCGACTTCGCCGACCACCATGATGCTCGCGACCACCAGCAGCGGGGTCGACGCCAGCACCCGGTTGCGCCGGTTGTCTTTGACTTCGGTGTGGCCGGCATAGTCCATCCGGAAGTGCTGCCACGCGGCCAGCAGCCCGGTGAGGATCGACAGCGTCAGGAACATCGACGTCACCGGGTGGCTCGCGATCACGGGCTGGATGTCGTACCACGGCACCCCGTAGTTGCCGACGTAGAACCAGCCGTTGACGCCGGAGGTGGCCACCGCGACAACGAACAGCAGCGCCGTGACGTAGAGCGTCAGGTTGCGGCGGTTGTGCAGGCCGATCCGCGAAAGCGCGAACGCGGTGACCGCGCCCAGCGCCCCGGCAAGTCCGGCGAAGGCGCCGAACTGGACCGCCCACTTCGTCGGGGTGAACGTGAGGAGCAGGAGGCCGATGGCGGTCGTGCCGATCAGCCGCCAGGCCGGGCCGCTGGCCAGCCCGGGCACTCGCCCCCGGCGCAGCAGGATGACCAGCATCCCGAACAGGCACAGCAGCAGCACCAGCACCGCGAAACGCCTCGCCATGGACCCATCGGGGTTCGACTCCACCGTGAGGAAGTAGTAGCGAAGCCAGTCCTGGTACCACGCGATCGTCGGCCCGACCTTGTACTTGATCCGCGCCGACTCGGCGACGTTGGCCAGTGTCTGACCGTGGAACACCACAACGGTGATCAGCGACAGCGACGCCGCGAGCACCGCCAGCGGCGCGAGCAGGCCGTCGGTCGCCCGGCGTCGCCGGATCGTCCGGGCGATGGCCCGCGAACCGGTCAGCAACGCGGCGACGGCGATCAGGCCCTGCGGCGCCAGTGTCACGGTGAGCATCGCGACGAAGGTCGCGACCGCGGCCGGGGCCAAGCGTTGCAGCGCGATCGCCCGCTCCACCAGCATCCAGGTGACCAGCACACCCAGGGCGATCAGCGGCTCGGGCCGCAGCCCGTTGTTGAACGGCAACCAGGCGGCCAGGAACACCGCGCCCGCGGTGAACACCGCCACCCGGTTCGCCGCCAGGCCGCCCCTGCCGGGGCCCAACCTGCGCAGGATCCAGTGGCTGATCACCAGCCAGCACGCGATCCCGGCCAGCGTGGCGGGCAACCGCATCCACACCCCGGCGGTGCTCACGGCCGCCAGCTTGGACAGCACCCCCAGATACCAGTCGAACGGCGCGTCCGTCGTACCGAAGTAGCGGTAGTAATCGACGATGTAGCCGGCCTTCGGGGAGACGCGGGCGATGGTCAGGTTGTAGCCGTCGTCGGACGAGGTGGCGCCGATGACGTGCCAGACCAGGAGCGTCGCGATCACCCCGACGTCGGCGATCCAGGTTGCGAGCCCGACGCGGCGCCAGGAACTCCATCGCGCCCGGGGCCGGTACCGGGAGAGCCAGGCGATCGGCGATTGCCAATTGACCAGCGTGCCGCCGCCGCGGCTGCGACGGTCGAGCGCGGCGAGCGCGATGACGGCGGTCAGCACGGCCAGGGCACCGACGGCCATCGCGAGTTGCTTGAGGGCGGTTGGGGCGGTGATGAAGCGGGTGTCGATGTCGATGCGGGCCGATAGTCCCGGCTGGGCCGGCACCTTCAGGTCCGTGAAGATGCCGCCGACTTGGGGTTTTTTGTCTGAGGACAGGGTGCCCGAGGCGCCGGGCATGCCCACGAAGTCGGCGCCCGCCGCGCCCGCGCCGGCCCAGGCGTGCAGCACGCTGCAGGCCCCGCCGGCGACCGCCGCCCGCGGCGCGGCAGCGGCAACGGTGTCGCGGAACGCGACGACCACCAGGTCTTTGTCGGCCCGCACGAACAGCCCGTCCTTGCCGGCATCGACGCCGCCGGCGGGCAGCGTCGAGACCACCAGGCCGCCGCTGGCGGGCAGGGTCGCGATCGCCGCGCACGGGATGGAGATGTCGAGCGCGCGCGGCGCCCCGGACACCAGCGGCGCGGTGATCTGGGTGACGTGTCCGTCCGCGACGCCCTGCGGCCACAGCACCGTCGCGGTGGTCTGCCTGACTGGAAGAAGCGGGACGAGCGCGCACAACAGCAGTCCGACGATGCCGGCGACGGCGGCGACGAACCGCGGGATCCGCTGCGATCGCTGATTACCGTCGTGGGGCACGAGGCTCGATCGTAAGCGAAGCCGCTTTGTCCGCTGAGGACGCGGGGCCGCGCGGGGCCGCGCGGCGTCAGCGGGGGAGCCGGGCCGCCAGGGTGTTCAGGCCCGGGCCGTCGAGGTCGGCGAGCGCCGCCGGGCGGCCCGACATCGCCATCAGCAAAGCCTCGCCGGGGCCGGTGACTTCCGGCCCGCGGCCGTGTGCCCAGTCGAGGTCGGTGGCGCGCAGGCGCAGCCCCCGGATCCGGCGGCCGGCCCCGAGCCTCGGGTTGCCCGGCACCAGCTGCAGGACGCGCTCGAGCCGATCGGCGGGGACGATGCGAGGCCGGTCGAGGGCGCGGCGGATGTCCTGGTGATGGATCGTGCCGTCGACGAGCGCGATCATTCCGCCGAAACCCGCTGTCAGCCCGCGCGGCTGGAGATGGGCTCGCAGAAAGTCGAGCAGTTGTTCCGGACCCAGGCCGGCGAACTCGTCGACGCCCACCTGGTTGGCGCGGACGATCCAGCCCTTCGCGAAGCGCCCCGCCAGACCTAACGGGCCGAGCTCTTCATAGCTGATCGTATGCGCGACAACGTCTTTGACCGTCCAGTGCGTGCAGAGGCTGGGCGCCTCCCACTGCTCGGGCGTCAGGGTGGCCAGGAACTCGGCCAGGTCGGCCCGTTCGTCGCGGGCCATGCTCATCAGGCTTGCCGTCATTGCCGGCCCCCTCGCTAGCTCTTACGCAGCGGCGCGGGGCTCCACAGGCCGCTGCGGGTGACCGTCCCCAGCTGCAGGCGGGCGGGCTGCGCCCCGGCGTAGTAGGGCGTCAGCCGTTGCAGGGAACCCCAGTCGCGCGACCAGTCGTCCTTCAGATAGGTCGCCATGGTGGTGGCCTTCAGCAGCAGCTCGGTGACGCCCAGCGGGCCGCCACCGTTGTTGTCCATCACCGGCGAGTTGGCTTCGGCGCCGAAACGGTCAGGCAGGATGCGCCATTTCGGCGTTTCGTCGACGCCGTTTTGGTGGCCGAACGGACGCTGGCAGGGGAACGCCAGGCCGACGAGCCAATCCAGGAACACCGGGTCCTTCGAGCCGACGACGTCCTGCAGCGTGCGCAGCTGCGGGATGCGCGGCGGGGTGAGCGCGATCCAGTGCTGCGGCGCCAGGTCTTCGTCGTCGGCGACCAATCGGATCTGGGTGGCGTTGGCGGGGATGGCCGACAGCGGCAACCGCAGGTTCCGCCAGGCTGGGGAGGCGCCCACGTCGGATAACTGCAACGACCCGCCGGGGTGTCCGCCGGCCGCTTGGTCGTCGGTCGCCCACTGGACCTGCACCTCGCGGGGATCGAAGCGGCCGGCCGCGCTCACCACCAGCAGCGGCCGGGCGCTGTCGCGGGTGGGCAGCCGGTACCAGCCCGACCGCAGGTGGGCGGGCAGTTGGATGCCCGACCGCCAGCTGCCGAGCACCGGTGTGCGCGCGGGGTCCAGGCTGTAGGGCAGCTGGGCGACCGAACCGTTGATCCCCGGTGCCGGGGTGGTGCCGCCCTCGGTGCCGGCTTCGGCGCCGGTGACCAGCCTGTCGTCGTTGATGAAGCTGCGGTCGCCCGGGCGTTCCATCACGGGGTCGGCACGGACGTCGGCTGGAATACCGTTGGGGGTGAAGGCTTCCGACAGGCCCGCGCCCAGCGCGTCGGCCACCGTGGCGCTCACCGGCGCCAGCGCGCCGGCGTTGGGGTCCTGTTCCACCAGCACGTCCTCGGCCAGTCCGCAGGACTTGCCGGTGAGGGCCTCGAGGTTGGAGCGGCCCACCGTCCAGGCGGGGTACTGGTCGACCATCGCCAGTGTCAGCGACGCCACCTCGAACACCACCAGCAGCCAGGTCGCAATTGCCAACGGGGACTGGACGATTCCCGCGACTCGTGCGCCCAGGCGGGTCGTCGGCGCGCCGTTGTCTGGATCGACGAAATGGAACCACGCGGCCAGTAGCAGCACCACGACCGTCAGCCCGAGTAGCGCGGTGGCAAAGGCGTAATGCCACGCCGGGAACGAATTCGACCATGGCACACCGAAATTGGAGACATACCACCAGCCGTTGACGCTGGCGAACGACAGGGCCATCAGGAACAGCACCGCGGCCGCGAACATGGTGCGGTTGCGCCGCGACCGCATCGCCACGGAAGTCACGGCGACGGCGGCCAGCGCGCCCAGCGGGCCGGCCAGCCCGGCGAACACCCCGTAATGGTGGGTCCACTTGGTGGGCGTGAACATCATCGCGATAAAGGAGATGATCGTGATTCCGACGATGCGGCGGCTCGGCCCGGCGGCCGTGCCCGGAATCCGGCCCTTGCGCAACGACATTGCGACCGTGATCGCGAGCGCCAGGACCAGCGCCAGCACCGCGAAGCGGCGGGCGACCGAGCCGTCCGGGCTGGCCATGAACAGGCGCTCGTAGCGGATGTGTTCGTCGAACCAGCTCAGGCTGGGGCCGACGGCCCGCTTGAGCATGCTGGCCTGGATCTCGCCGGCCAGGGTTTGGTCTCGGAAGATCAGGATGGCGGTGACGGTGACCGCCGCGAACAGGGGTGCCACCAGCGGCAGCGCGCCGAATCGTTTCGACCTGCGGTGCAGGATCGTCCGCAACGGCCCGATGGCGACCAGCAGGGCGCCGATCGAGGCGATGCCGGTCGGTCCGGAGAACAGCGTCAGCGCACCGATGATGCAGGCGACCGCCACCGGCAGCAGCCGGCTGGTGGCTACCGCGCGCTCCACCGAGCACCAGGTCAGCAGGATGCCCAGCGCGATGATCGGCTCGGGGCGCAGGCCGTTGTTCAGCGGGAGCCACACGGCCAGGAACATGCCCGCCGCGGTCCACGCCGCGCCGCGGTTCTGTTTGACGGCGTGGCCCAGGCGCGGCATCACTTCACGGCTGATCACCCACCAGCACGTCAGCGCCATGGCCAAGGTTGGCAACCGCATCCAGATGCTGGCGGTGCTGACATGGGCCCACACCGCCAGCAGGTCGTAGTACCAGCCGAAGGGCGCCTCCGGCGTGCCGAACCAGCGGTAATAGTTGGCCATGTAGCCGGCGTGCTCGGACACCCGGGCCATGGTCAGGATGTAGCCGTCGTCGGAGGTATTGGCGCCGACGAACTGCCACCACACCAGCACGGCGATGACCAGAGCGTCCAGCCCGCCGATCGACCACCAGCGCGACGGCAGGAAGCGGCGGTGGCGGCTGCCGTCGGCGGTGTCGAGCAGGTGCAGGGCGACCAGGGCGGCGGCCGTCAGCACGAGCCCGAGGATCATCGCCGCCATCTTCAGCTCGGTGGGGCTGCTGCTGTAGCGGGTGTCGATGGTCGCCGAGAAGCTCAGGCCGGGCGGTGTCGGCCCGCTCAGGTCGGTGAAGACGCCGACGATCTGGGGCCGGAAGTCGTAACCGCTCTTCTCGCCGCGCAGCGGTGCGCCGGGGTGCTCGGTGTTGGGCCCCTGGGTCAGGCCGACGAACTCGGCGGTGACCTTCTCCGCGTGGGCGGTGAAGGTCAGCCGCTGGCAGGCCGGGCTGAGCACCTGGCTCAGCGGGGCGGTCACCACCGCGACGTTGCGCACGACGACCACGAGGTAGTCGTTGGCGCGCTGGATGAGCAGCCCGCGGTCGACGGCCTTGGGGGCCTGCTTGGGCACCGTGGACAACAGCACGGTCTTGGCGGCGTTCTGGGGACCGGCCAGCCCGGCGGCGGCCTGACACGGCACGGTGATGTTCAAATCGGTCGCGACGTAACCGATCAGGGGAGCGTCGACGCTTTCGAACGTGCCGTTCTGCGGCCAGTTCAGCTGGGCGGTGGTCTGGTTGACCGGCAGCAGCGGGGTCGCGATGGCCAGCAAAGCCCCGAGCAGCCCGGCGACGATAGCTACCCACCGAGTGATCCGGTGGTTCGCTCCCGTCTCGGTCACGGTGCTAGATGCTAGTTCTTCGATGCTCGGCGGCCCCTTTTGAGGCGAGGTGTCGGTGCTCATCAGCGGCCCGGCACCGGCTTGCGGATGGCCAGCACGAACGGGCCGGCGCTTTGAACGACGAACTGCGGGCTCTCGAAAAGGGCGGCCCGCAGATCGACGGTGTAGCGCCGGACGTTGGGCTGGTTGGGGTAGACGTCCTCGGCGAGCCGCAGGGTGTAGTTGCCGTTCGCACCGCGGCGCATCAGGAACACCGTGGGCGGCGGCCAGGGACAGGTGTCCAGCGCGTGCAGCAGCTCGTCGGCGGACTTGAGTTTGGACCATTTGTTGATCTGGGCGGCCCGCAGGTCGAACTGCGCGAGTGGGTTGGCGTAGTGCGACGTCAGTCCCTGGAATCCCCAATAGGGATAGAACGACAGGAAGCTGTAGTCGGCGGTCATCACGACGGTCTGGTCGCGGGGGCGCCCGGTCACGGTCACGATGGCGCGGTCGATGTCGGGGTAGAACTTCTCCGAGCTGGGCGGTCGCCGGTCGCCGCGCTGGCCGTTGCCGTCCGTGTCGGTGTAGGCGACGGTGAGATCCGGGCGCAGCACGTCGGGGATGTCCTGGCTGAACGCGATCGCGGCGGCCAGGCCGACGGCGCCGGCGAGGGGCAGCACGGCGCGGCCCCGCGCGGACAGCGTGCGCACCGCCTCGACGAAGCCGAACGCCCCGGCGGCGACCAGCAGCACGGTCAGGGTGGGCTGCAGCCGGAACGACAGCAGCGTGGTGCGCGCCAGCGTGGTCAGCATCGACAGCAGCGACCACAGGTAGATGGCCAGCACGCCGATCCCCAGGGCGCTGGCCCGCACCGACGACCGGGCGCGCACCACCAGCCACAGCGCCCCGAGCAGGCAGATCGTGCCCAGCAGGGAGAACTGCAGCATCGGGAAGGTCA
>NZ_LZIX01000182.1:0-21101 GCF_001666955.1 Mycobacterium sp. E735
CCCATGGCAGTCCAAACGGTATTGGAACGAAACGCAGGAAGCCGCGGAGGACCTGCACTACAACCCGGTGCATCCCCTGCTCGGGCAACCGGTGAGCGGCGCGGTGCACCCCACCTGGGAAGCGGAGTTGAGCACCGCGATGTTGCCCTTCCTCGGGGATCACCGGGTTGAGGGCAGTGTCCTGGTACCCGGGGCGGTATTCATCGAAATGGCCCTCGCGGCCGGCGAACAAACGTATGGGTCAGCTCACCACAGCGTCGAGAACCTGACGCTGAGACGGGCTCTCGTTCTTGACGACACGTGTGACCCCATACTCAGGACGACCCTCGATCAGGACACCGGCGCCCTGGAGTTCACCGCTTTCACTGCTACCGCGGGCGGGGACCTGAAGTGGACGCTGACGGCGACGGCGCAACTCAACATACTTCCGAGATCGCCCGGACGCTGCGACAGCCCCACCGGCGCGGGCGAGTCGACAACGATCGACGGCGACGAGTTCTACGCGCGTACCCGAGCCGTGGGACTGAGCTATGGCGAAGCGTTCCAGACAATCACCGGGGCGACGGCCGGAGACGGTTGGGCGACAGCCCGGATGACCATTCCGGAAGCGCTCGCCGACGAAGTCGACCGGTACCGATTTCATCCGGCCCTCATCGACGGCGCCTTCCAGACCCTGCTCGGCGCGCCGCTTTTCGGGGGCGAGGCGAACGAAAGTCCCTACCTTCCCGTGCGGATCCGGCAAAGCGCCATATACGGCTCTGCCGGCCCAAGCATGTCCGTCCACGTGCGTGTCGTGTCGGCGACCGCCGATGAGATCGAAAGCGACATCACCGTCACAGGGGCCGACGGGCGGCCGCTCGCTGTCTTCAACGGCTTCACCGTGCAGTCACTCGCCGCGTCGTCGCACATCTCGCCCGAGCGCGTGGACAGGGGACTCTACGAGGTTCAGTGGGTCGCGCATTCCGGCGTCCACGATGAACGCGAGAACTCGATCGCCGCCGAGGGCATGTCCTGGCTCGTCTTCGTCGACGCGGCGGGCGTGGGCTCAGCGCTTGCGGAACAGATGCGCCGCAGGGGCCAGCACGTTCGCCTTGTCGAACACCGACCCGTCGAAGCGCTCACCGAAATCGACGGCGGATATGCGGTGAACCCGAGACAGCCGCGTCAGCTACATCAGCTGCTCGAAACCCACCTCGCCGCAGAGGGCAACCTCGCGGGCATCGTCGACTGCTGGCCGTTGGATATGCCCGCACATCCGGATGGCGAACCGGCGCACAACGGTGTCCCGGCCGAAACGGCCGATAGCATCGGCGTTTTCACGGTCATGCACGTCGTGAAAGCCCTCGCGGAGCGGGACACCGTCCAGCCGCGCCTGTACTTGATCACCGCGAACGCGCAACCGGCGCCGGGGACCGAGACGATCGCGGTCGAACAAGCGGTCATCTGGGGACTCGGCCGCGTCGTGGGCCACCAGGAATTGGTCAAACAATGGGGCGGGCTGGTCGACATCGACGCCGCCGACGATCACGTCGCGACTGCCGCGCGCATCTGCGACCACGTTCTCGATGACGACGCCGAAGATCAGATCGCTATCCGCGGCCACACCACGTTCGTCCCGCGCCTGCGCCCGGCCAGCAGCCTCTCGAAAGCCTTCCCGACCAGACTCGCACCCGATGCCAGCTACGTCGTCACGGGCGGAGCGGGAGCCCTCGGACGCGTCGTCGCGACGTACCTTGCCGAGCGGGGCGCGCGGCATATCGCCCTGCTGAGCCGAAGCGAACTCCCGCCAAGGAGCCGCTGGCCGTTGCTGTCCCACGACCACAAGCACCGGTCAACCGTCGAAGCGATCCGGCAGATCGAGCGCCTCGGCGCGCGAGTGACGACGGCCAGCGTGGACATCACCGACGCCGACCAGGTGCGGGCGTGGCTGGGTGACCACATCCGAGACGAGGGCCGGCCGGTTCGTGGAATCGTCCACGCCGCGGGTTCAGTCCACGACCAACTGTTGGTCAACATGACCGAAGCGGATTTCACCAAGGTGATGGCGCCCAAAGTCGCGGGTACTCGCGTGTTGCACAACGCTTTCAAGGAACAGCACCTCGACTTCTTTGTGATGTTCGGGTCCGCCGGGTCGGTCATCGCCTCACCCGGTCAGGGAAACTACGCCGCCGCCAACGCATTCCTCGACGCCTTCGCGCATCATCGACGGGCCGAGGGATTGCCGGCCACCACGATCGGTTGGGGTCCGTGGTCGGTCGGCATGGTCGAAGAGCTCAAGCTCGAAAAGATCTACGCCCAGCGGGGAATCGAGCTGATCACCCCCGCGGCGGGCGCCCGGATCCTGGATCGGCTCATCAATCAGCAGGTACCCAATGTCATCGCCATCACCGCCGATTGGACGCTGGCCCGTCGCGTCGGCCTGGTCGGGCAGTTGCCGCCGATGTTCTCCGAACTGGGCGCGGCCGAAGCCTCGCCGGCCGAAACCGAGGGCGAAACGTCCGTCCTGGACTCCCTCGCGGCATGCCCGGAAGCCGACAGGCTCGACATGGTCGCCCGCCTGGTTCGACAAATCGGCTCCGCGGTCTTCGACCTCACCCCGGCCGATATCGGGCCCGACGACGCCCTCGACGACCTCGGCCTGGACTCGATGATGGCAATGGATTTCAGGGCCCGGATCCACGCGATGTTCGCCGTCGAACTGCCGGTGCTGGAACTGCTCAGGGGCGTAAGCGTCAACGAACTGGCCGTTCGCATACTTGGCCGGCTTCAACTGGGAGGCGCAGACGCATCCCCGGTCAGCGACCCGCGTCCCGAGCGCATCGCGGCCGACGAGGTCGACCGCTTGGTAGAGCAGTTCTCTCAGGACGAACTTCGGGCACTGCTGGTCGACCTCGAAACGCAGGCCGACCAACAGGACCCGGGAGGAACGCACGCGTGAACGCTCCCGGGCGGGCACGGTCGGCGCGACACGAGCAGCCGGCCGAGAAGGCCGAGCCGATCGCGGTCAAGCACGCGGAACAGCCCCGCGCGGTGCACGTTCGAGGCTTGTCGAAGGCCTACGGGCACCGGCCCGCGGTGCGCGACGTGGATCTCGACGTCGGCTACGGCGAGATCTTCGCCATCCTGGGGCCCAACGGCGCGGGAAAGTCAACGACGATCGAAATCCTGGAAGGCCATCGACAGCGAGATGCCGGAGACGTGCGGGTGTTGGGCGAAGATCCCGGAACCGCCGGCCGCTGCTGGCGCGCCAAGATCGGCATCGTGCTGCAAGAAGTCAGCGACGCGGGGATGCTGACCGTCGCGGAAACCGTTCAGATGCTGACGAAATGCTATGGGAGGGCACGGGTTCCGGGGGAGACACTCGAACTCGTCGGGCTGACCTCGGTTGCCCACGCCCGGGTGAGGACGCTGTCAGGTGGGCAGCGCCGTCGTTTGGACGTCGCCCTCGGCATCATCGGCATGCCCGAATTGCTCTTCCTGGACGAACCGACGACCGGCTTCGATCCGGATGCCCGGCGACGATTCTGGGACCTCATCAGATTACTGGCGAGCGATGGCACGACCATCCTGTTGACCACCCACTACCTGGAGGAGGCCGCCGCCCTGGCGGACCGGGTCGCAGTCCTGGCCGACGGCAGGGTGGTGGCGGTCGACTCACCGGCAAGACTGACCGAGTACGTCAGCTCCGCCGCTACGGTCCGGTGGGTGGAGGCAGGCCGCGTCCACGTGGAGGAGACGGATCGCCCGACCGACCTGATCAGGCAGCGGTCGAAGGACGGGGCTGAATTGGCTCAGCTGACGGTCTCCCGGCCGACGCTCGAAGACGCTTATCTGCGGTTGATCGGCGAGGCGTGATGGGCATCGACCAAGCGCAGGGTTCGTCACCGCAGCGCCACCGCACGCTCGAGGCGCCGCTCCCCGGTCCGCTCCGCATCGGGGTGTCGCGCATCGTGCCCGAGCTGAAAATGTTCTACCGCCGGCCGGAGCAGTTGGTCCTCACGTTTTCGATGCCTGCCGTGATCGGCATTCTGTTGGGTTCGATCTTTTCGACGAAGATGCCGCACAGCGACACCAGCACCGGTGCCGTGCTCGCTGCGAGCATCCTCGCTTACGGAATCCTGTCCACGTCCTTCATCAATCTCGGTATCAGCGTTGCCGCCGACCGGGAGAGCGGCGCGCTGAGGCGGCTGCGGGGGACTCCGACGACCGCGTCGTCGTATTTCGTCGGAAAGATCGCCCTGGTTGCCGTCGCCAGCCTGGCCGAGGCCGTCGTGCTGTTGTCGGTGGGTGTGCTGGTCTTCAAACTCCATCTACCAACCGATGCTTTTGGGTGGTTCACCCTGACGTGGGTGTTCCTGATGGGCATCATCAGCTGCTCGTTACTGGGCATTTTCGTGAGTAATTTTGCGAGCACCGCGGTTTCGGCGGCTGTCCTGACCAACGGCCCCGGGGTCGCCTTGCAGTTCGTGTCGGGCACCTATGTTCCGCTCGTCGCGTTGCCGGCGTGGATGTTGACCCTCGGCTCTGTGTTCCCGGTGAAGTGGATGGCCCAGGGTTTCCGGTCGGTGCTCTTGCCGTCGAACATGGCCGCCTTCGAACCGGCCGGCAGCTGGGAACACTGGCCGACGTTCTTCGTATTGACCGCATGGAGCGTGGGCGGGCTGATCGCCTGCCTAACGGTTTTCCGGTGGTCGGACAAAAAATAGGCCAATGGCCATACGTTGACTCCTGTACGTATGGTGCTTAGGACCCACACGACAGGAGAATCACAGTGGCAGAACGGTTGGCCGGGAAGGTCGCGCTGATCAGCGGTGGCGCGCGGGGGATGGGGGCCTCGCACGTGCGGACGCTGGTGGCCGAGGGAGCCAAGGTGGTGTTCGGTGACATCCTCGACGACGAGGGCAAGGCGGTCGCGGCCGAGGTCGGGGACGCCGCCCGCTATCTGCACCTGGACGTGACGAAACCCGAGGACTGGGACGCCGCGGTGGCCACCGCCCTGAGCGAGTTCGGCCATCTCGACGTGCTCGTCAACAACGCGGGCATCATCAACATCGGCACGTTCGAGGACTACGCGCTCTCGGAGTGGCAGCGCATCCTCGACATCAACCTGACGGGCGTCTTCCTGGGCATCCGCGCCGTGGTGAGACCCATGAAGGAAGCCGGACGGGGGTCGATCATCAACATCTCCTCCATCGAGGGGATCGCCGGCACGATCGCCTGCCACGGTTACACCGCAACAAAATTCGCCGTCCGGGGCTTGACCAAATCGGCGGCACTCGAGTTGGGGCCCAGTGGGATTCGGGTGAACTCGATCCATCCCGGGCTCATCAAGACGCCGATGACCGAGTGGGTCCCCGAAGACATCTTCCAGACCGCATTGGGCCGGATCGCCCAGCCCGAGGAGGTCTCCAGTCTGGTGGTCTACCTGGCCAGCGACGAGTCGAGCTACTCGACCGGCTCGGAGTTCGTCGTCGACGGCGGCACCACCGCCGGCCTGGGCCACAAGGACTTCTCCGCGGTGGACACCGGCGGGCAACCGGACTGGGTTACCTGACGGGAGCGAGGATTTCGGCCTCCTCGGGTGCCTTCTCTGTGCTCGGCTTGGGCCACGGCGACGGCACCGGGCGTTGCCGCACCCGTTGCGGCCACCAGAACCACTTGCCCAGCAACGCGGCGATCGACGGCGTCATCAGCGACCGGACGATCAGGGTGTCGAACAGCAGACCCAATCCGATGGTGGTACCGACCTGACCGATGACAGTCAGCTCACTGACCGCCATCGTCATCATCGTGAAGGCGAACACCAGTCCCGCCGAGGTGACGACCGAACCCGTGCCGCCCATCGACCGGATGATTCCGGTGTTCAGGCCGGCGTAGATCTCCTCCTTGAACCGCGCCACCAACAGCAGGTTGTAGTCCGCGCCCACGGCAAGCAGGATGATGACCGACATGGCGAGCACCATCCAGTGCAGCTCGATGCCGATGAGGTGCTGCCAGATCAACACCGACAGGCCGAACGACGCCCCCAGCGAGAGCAGGACGGTGCCCACGATGACGGCCGACGCCACCACGCCCCGCGTGATGAGCAGCATGATGATGAAAATCAAGCACAGGGACGAGATTCCGGCGATCAGCAAGTCATAGGTGTTGCCGTCACTGAGATCTTTGTAGATCGACGCGGTGCCCGCGAGATAGATCTTCGAGCCCTCCAGCGGCGTGCCCTTGAGCGCTTCGTAGGCGGCCTTCTTGATGGCGCCGATGTGCGAAATGCCTTCCTGCGACATCGGATCGCCGTCATGGCTGATGATGAAGCGCACTGCATGGCCGTCGGGGGAGATGAAGTTCTTCATCCCCTTCTTGAACTCGGCGTTGTTGAAGGTCTCCGGCGGCAGGTAGAACGAGTCGTCGTTCTTGGACGCGTCGAACGCTTTACCCATCGCGTTGGAGTTCTTCTGCGCCTCGTTCTGCTGATCCTGCAGACCCTTCTGGGTCGAATACATGGTCAGCATCGTCGTTTTCATGGCCTTCATGTTTTCGATCATCGAAGGCATCAGCGCCACCATCTGGGGCATCAGCGTGTCCAGATGGTCCATGATCGGCAGCAGGCTCTCGATGTCATCGGTCATGATGTCGATGCCGTCCAGGCCGTCGAAGACCGAGCGGAGCGACCAGCAGACCGGGATGTCGTAGCAGTGCCGTTCCCAGTAGAGGTAGCTGCGGATCGGCCGGAAGAAGTCCTCGAAATCGGCCATATGCTGGCGCAATTCGTTGATGTCGATGGTCATGTCGTGCATCTTCTTGACCATCTGATGCATGTCGTTGGCCATCTGCGCGGTGATGCTCGACATCTTTTCCATGCTGTCGATGGTCGTCTGCATCATGTCGGCCTGGTGCAGCATGTCGGCCATCTGATCTTCCTGGTACTTCTGGTTCATCTGCTGGGTGACGCCCTGCATGCTGATCTGGAACGGGATCGAGGTGTGCTCGATCGGCGTGCCTTGCGGCCGGGTGATGGCTTGCACGCGGCCGATTCCGGGCACCCGGAAAACCGTCTTGGCGATCTTGTCGATCACCAGGAAGTCCGCGGAGTTGCGCAGATCGTGGTCGCTTTCGATCATCAGCACTTCGGGATTCATCCGCGCCTGGGAGAAGTGCCGATCCGCGGCCGCGTAACCCTCGTTGGCGGGCAGGTCGGCCGGCAGGTAGTTGCGGTCGTTGTAGTTGGTGCGGTACCCGGGGAGGGTGAGCAAGCCGATGAGGGCGATCCCTATCGTCACCACCAGGATCGGTCCCGGCCACCGAACCACGAGCGCGCCGATCTTGCGCCACCCGCGAATGCGTTGTGTCCGTCTGGGTTCCAGCGTCCTGCGGAAGCGGGTGGCCACCGAGATCACCGCGGGCCCGAGCGTGAGCGCCGCCGCCACGACGACCACCATGCCGATGGCCAGCGGGATGCCCAGCGTCTGGAAATAGGGCAGGTTGGTGAAGTGCAGGCAGAAGGTCGCGCCGGCGATGGTCAGACCCGAGCCGAGCACCACGTGTGCGGTGCCTTTGTACATCGTGTAGTACGCGTCTTCGCGTGACTCGCCGACCGCGCGGGCTTCCTGATATCGGCCGATCAAGAAGATCGCGTAGTCGGTGGCGGCCGCGATCGCCAACGTGACCAACAGGTTGGTGGCGAAGGTCGAGAGCCCAATGATCTTGTAGTAGCCCAGAAAAGCGACCATCCCGCGGGCGGCCGAAAGTTCGAACACGACCATCACCAGCGTGAGCAACACGGTGACCACCGACCGGTAGACCAGGAGCAGCATCCCGATGATGACCGTGAACGTGGCCGCGGTGATGAGCTGCAGGCTGCGGTCACCTGCCGTGTGCTGATCCGCCGACAGCGCGGCGGGCCCGGTGACGTACGCCTTAACTCCGTGCGGCGGGGGCAGGCTCTTGACGATGTTCTGGACGGACTCGACCGATTCGTTGGCCAGGGCTTCGCCCTGGTTGCCGGCCAGATACACCTGGACGTAGGCCGCCTTGCCGTCGTTGCTCTGGGCGCCCGCCCCGGTCAGGGGATCGCTCCACATGTCCTGCACGTGCTCGACGTGTTTGGTGTCCGCATCGAGCTTTTTGACCATTTGGTCGTAGTAGGCGTGGGCGTCGGCGCCGAGGGGATTCTGTCCCTCGAGCACGATCATCACCGAGCTGTTGGACTTGTACTCGTTGAAGATTGCGCCCATGCGCTTGGTCGCGACGACCGACTGCGCGTCGTCGGGAGTCATCTCCACCGAGCGCATCTTCCCGACCTCATCCAGCTGAGGAACGACGACATTGAGCACCGCGATGAGCGCGATCCAGCCGATGATGATGGGAACCGCGAAGGTTCGGATGATCCGCGGGATTCTTTCCCGTACCGGTTCGTCGGCCACGGGAATGGTGTCGGTGCGGGCGTCATCGAAGTGTGCGCTCATGCGGATTTCACCAAGCAGAAGGTCAGGGCGTGCACGCCGTTGGTTTGGTTCTCGGCCTTGACTTCGTCGTCGATGGTGATGCGACAGCCCAACGAATTGCCGTCGCTTTGGGCCGAGAGGTTCGGGAAGACCGATGGGGCAGTCGTGCTGAGCACCAGCGTCCACGGCAAGGGCGCACCGTCGACCCGCTTCGGGTCGGCAGACAAATCCAAATAGTTCACGTTGGCCGTGCTGGCCGTGCCGAAGACCTCGTACTTGACGACCTTCGGCTTGAACGGCTTGGAATCGTCCAGCCGTGGGCTCGTCATGATGCCCGTGTCGTGGGCTCCGAAGAACGACTTGACCCGCGCCACCGCGAAGCCACCGATGACCAGGACCGCGACGATCAGCAGCGGCAACCATGTGTTGCGCATAACCTTCGAGATCTGCACCTAGGGAATTCCCTTCCTCGTCATCCGATCGTGACGTGGTCAGTCATGCGCGACGGCTTACGGTGCGCCGCAACGGTTTCGGCGGTCGCCTCGGTCCGTACAGGTTCGATGGTCAGAGGTAGCGGTCTCACGAGAACGCCGGTCGTCGCCCCCAGTGCGACACGCGCCGTGCGACGCGGAGGCGTTCCCGAGTACCGCAGAACAGAGCATAGTACATACTGTGCATTTGTTGCACACCATGCAACGATTGCGGTCGGTGTTTCAGGTCACTTCGTGAAGATGCTGTTGACCAGCGCGGCCGCTCGCTCGACATGGGGCATCGGCGTGTCGTCGGCGTCGCCCTCGCCCCTCGACCACCGCTCGATGCCGGAGCGCACCGCCGTCAGCGCCAGCGCGGCGATCAGCGCGACGATTTCGTCGTCGGGTTGCATGCCCTGGCGGCGGGCGACGATGTCGGTCAGGTGAGTTTGAAACCGTTCCAGGTCGGCGAGGAACGCGGCCAGCACCGCCGGCGAGGTTTTGGCGAGTTCGAGCATGTGTGCTGCGTGTTCGCGGCGTGGGGGCACGTCGCGAAGATGGTGGGCGGCCAGCGTGATCAGCTCCGCCAGCACCTCCGAGTACGGGGCAGGGCCGGCGGCGACGAAATCCGCTACCAGTTCGGGGGGTATGTCGGACGGCCCGTAGGCGATCGCCGATTCTTTGTTGGGGAAGTAGTTGAAGAAGGTGCGCGTCGAGATGCCGGCTTCGGCGCAGATCTCGTCGATGGTGACCTTGTCGTAGCCGCGTTCCACCGTGAGGCGCACCGCGGCGTCGCGGATGTCCGCGCTCGTTTGGCGGCGACGGCGCTCGCGTAGACCCATCTGATTGACGACCACGGCGTCCATAGTTGCACATTCTGCACACTTTGCAGTCAAAAAGTGACGGCATTCGCCGTCCAGGCGTCTGCCGGCATCCCGTTCGCCTGCGCTGCGCTGGGCGGAAAGTGTTCGCGCACAAGCGGGTCGGCCGCTGCGCGCGCGGTTTATGCCGCGGATGGGGCGAGCGCGTCGCGAAGGTGATCGCACTGGCTCGCGAAGAATTTCACCGACACGGGCGCGTTATCCACAATCTGGTCGAAGGCGTGAAACGCGCCGGGAGCGATCTCCTCGTGCACGGGGACGCCCGCCTCCCGCAGGCGCCGCGCGTACTGCCGGCACTCCTCGTAGAAGAGGTCCAACGTTCCGACCCCGATCCACGCCGGCGGCAGTCCGGAGAGATCGTCCCGCCGCGACGGGGCGGCCTCTTTGGCGTCGGCGCCGCCGAGATACCAGCGCCACGCCAGTTGGTTGTCGGTCTCGGTCCACATGATGCGCCTCTGACCGCTGCGTTCGGCGCCGGTCCGATCGTCGAGCATGGGATACACCAGCATCTGGAAGGCGAGTTTGACGTCACCGCGGTCGTGAGCCCGTTGCGCCACCGCGGCCGCGAAGAGCCCGCCGGCGCTGGCCCCGCCGACGGCGAGCCGATCGGGGTCCACCCATGGTTGGCGTGCGAGCCACCGCAGCGCCGCGTAGCAGTCCTCGACCGGGATCGGGTACGGATGTTCGGGTGCCACGCGATGTTCCACCGCCGCGATCGCGACACCGGTGCGGTTCGACAGCTTGCGCAGGAACTTGTCGTCCTGGGCGGCGCGACCCATGATGGTCCCGCCGCCGTGGACCCACAACATGGCCGGGGCGCGGCCGGGAAGATCGACCGGACGATGCAGACGAACCGTGACGTGCTCGTCGACCGTCGCTTCCGGCACGTCCCGCAACCGGCCGGCCGTTCCGAAAAAGTTCATGATCGTCCGCTGGACTTTGAGCCCGCGCTGGAGCGCATACCCACGCGGAAGGAACCGGGCAACCTTGCGCAGACCCGGATCCACCGCCTGCGATGAGGTAAAGGCGTTGCCGGGGAACCGTTTTGCCATCGAAGCCCTCTGTTTCTTCCGCTCGCGGACACGCCGACCATACCGGATCGGCATGGCGTCCCGAGGCGTTCTTCACCGCGCTGACCAGGGATTCTTGCCGGTCGCTGATTGGTCGAGCCTGGGGCAGGGTATCCGCTGTCGTGGCTTCGACCCTTACCAAGATCATCAGCGTCCTGGATCCGCGCACCGGTGACACCGTCACCCAGGTGCCGATCACCGAGCCGGCCGACTGTGATGAAGCGGTCAGGCGTGCGGCGGCCGCCGCCGGCGACTGGGCCCGCACGTCGCCGGCCGAACGCGCCGCCGCCGTGGCGGCCGCAGCGGGCGACCTACGGGCCGCGGCTGACGAACTCGCCGAACTGAACGAGCGAGAGACCGGCAAGCTGAGCGGCGACGCGCGTGGCGGCGTGAACGCGGGCATCGACACGCTCCTTCAGTACGCCCAACTCGGACCGTTGCACCGCGGCAGCGCCCTGCAGGGCGGCTGGTCCGCAACCGATTTGATGGTGCCCCAGCCGCGCGGCGTCGTTGCGGTGATCACGCCGTGGAACGATCCCGTGGCGGTGGCGGCCGGACTGCTCGGAGCGGCCCTGGTTACCGGGAACACTGTGGTGCACAAGCCCAGCGAGCGCTGCCCGCAGACGGGCCGGCGCTTCGCCGAGCTGCTGGCGGCGCGGTTGCCCGACGGTGTCCTCGAAATCGTGGACGGTGACGGCACCGTCGGGGAACGGTTGGCGGCCGCGGAGCTGGTCGATGTCGTCGCGCACGTCGGCAGCAGTGCGACGGGCCGAGAGATCGCGCGGGCCTGCGCCGAGCGGGGCGCGAAGGCCCTGCTGGAGAACGGCGGAAACGATCCGTTGATCGTCGACGCCGACGTGGATCCGGCGTGGGCGGCGGGGCAGGCTGCGCTCGGTGCCTTCGCGAATGCCGGACAGATCTGCGTCTCGGTGGAGCGGGTCTATGTCGTGCAATCGATCGCCGACGCATTCCTCAACGCGTTGATCGACGAGGCGATCGCGTGGGCCGACCGCATCGGACCGCTGGTCGACGAGCGCCATCGCGAGCACGTGCACACGCATGTCGAGGAGGCCACCCGCGCCGGGGCCCACGTTCTGGTCGGCGGCGAGCCGCGACCCGGGCCGGGTTCGTTCTACCCGCCGACGGTGTTGACCGACTGCACGCCCGACATGCTCATCATGCGCGAGGAAACGTTCGGTCCCATCGCGCCGGTACGGGCGGTGCCCGACTTCGCCACGGCACTGGCCGAAGCCGCCGACGACCGATACGGCTTGGCCGCCACCGTGCTCACCGGCGGCATGGCGCACGCCCAGGAGGCGTGGCGCAAGCTTCCCGTGGGGACCGTCAAGATCAACGACGTCTTCGGCGGTGCGCCGGGCGGCGCCTCCGAACCCCGCCGTGCCAGCGGCGCGGGCTTCGGCTTCGGGCCCGAACTACTCGACGAGATGACCGCCATGAAGGTGGTGCACTGGTCGGCGCCCGGCGGCTGACCGGCCGATGGGCTAGGAGTCGATGTCAGTCTCGCCGCCCCGGTCGCGGCAGTAGCCGCGGCTCCTTGCTGAGCATTGTCGGCAACGCTGGACTCCGACCCGGCGGCGAGCACACCGATCAAGCTGCGCCGGTTAGCATCGGATGTCCGGACGTCGAAGTGGAGGGTGAGGCGTGGCTGCGGTACCCGTCATCGCCCTCACTGGTCATCTCGGGGCCGGCAAGACGACGTTGCTCAACCACCTGTTACGCCATCCTCGCACGCGAATAGGTGTGGTGGTCAACGACTTCGGCGACATCAACATCGACGCCGCCTTGGTCGCCGGCCAGGTCGACGAGCCAGCGTCGATCGCCGGAGGATGCATCTGTTGCCTGCCCGACGGCGGTGGGCTCGACGACGCACTCATCAAGCTCGCCAACCCGGCTCGGCGCCTCGATGCCATCGTCGTCGAGGCCAGCGGTCTGGCCGACCCAGTGGCTATCGCGCGGATCATCGGCTTCAGTGAGATCCGCGGGATTCGCCCGGGCGGGCTTGTCGACGTCGTCGACGCAGTGAACCACTTCGACACCGTCGACTGCGGCGCCCTGCCGCCGGTGCGCTACGGTGCGGCGTCGCTGATCGTCGTCAACAAGATCGACCAGGTGCCCGAGGGCGAGCGGGCGGCCATGGTGCAACGCGTCACACACCGTGCCGCGCAACGTAACCCGCGCATACATGTCGTGGCGACGACGGGTGGCCGGATAGCCCCGGAGCTACTCTTCGACGCGTCCGCCACGTCCGGCCGGGTTGGGCAGCTCTCGTTCCTGGATCTGGCGCCCGAGCATGACCATGACCACGTCCATGCCGACGCCGTCGCCGTCCGCAGCTCCGGATGCGTCGACCCCAATGCCCTGTTCGACCTTCTCGAAGATCCGCCGCCGCGGGTGTTCAGGCTGAAAGGGATCGTGGCAGTGCGCCACCGCGCGACCGTTCATGGCTATGTCGTCAATCTGGTAGGTAGCGCAATCCACATCGGGCCTGCGCCGCGGGGGGCCGTGGCCAATCGTCTTGTGGCGATCGGAATGGATCTCGACGTCGATGCTGTCCGTGCGCGGGTCGACAGCGCGCTGCAGCCGGCCCCGGGGCGGGCGTCGGCGCAGGCCCTGCGGCGGCTCGACCGCTATCGGCGCCTGAGTGCGTGAGAAACGATTCGGCTGAATTCGTTCGAGATCGTGGCCTGCGCGCGGCGGTTAAGTCGTGAATAACCCTGCGCTGCAGCAATATTCGTCACAGTGACGTATTGCCGGCGACGGACCTGGGGGACGGGGGATAGGGTCCGGGGCCCGCTTCCGGGCAGGTAGCCGCCCGACGGCCGCGTCGTCACGGCGTGGCTCGTCGGGTTCTCGGTGCCACAGTGACGGGGGCCGGGTGTGACCAACGTCAAGTGACAATAGTGACCCAGTTCATAGCCCGCGGGCCACTAATTAGGCCATCCTTACCATTCGTTTGCATACCTAATGGCTGGGAGCGCGATGGCCGACCTCGACTTTGGCTACGACCTGACCCTCGACGAGGCGCGTAGACGCAGCGCGATGCTCGAGGCGACGGGTGACGACTGGGACCCTGTCGCCGTGCTTGAAGAGGAAGAAAAGGCATACGAAATGCTGTACTCGAATCTCGATGAGGAGCAGCAGCGGGTCTACGACGAGTTGGTCCGCGCCGGCGTGTTGCCTGAACGGACGACTGCTCGTGCTACCGATTGATCCGACGGCCGACCGTGGCCGGCGTGCATGGTTGCCGTGTCCGCGCTGCGATCACCGCGCCAGATGTGGCGATTGTCGAAGCACCCGCAACTGCGATACGCACTGGCAGTACCTCCTGAGTAACAGGGGCACGCTGGTGCATCTGCAGTGCTCGGATTGCGGCCATCTCTGGTCGACCGACACGCATCGCAGCGCGGCCCCCAGGCGCTGGCGACACAATTCGAACTGACCTCCCGGCCAGGGCTCTGGGGTGGGACGGGGTAATTCGTCACGGTGACGCATTGGTCAGGTCCTTGGCGGGGAAGCGGAGATCGGCGGGCGTCGCTTGTTGGCGTGCGAAGCCGGTCGCCGAATGTTCGTGCCATCGAGCGTGCACCCATGGCGGCGCTTGTCGGCGTGTCGCCGCCGTGAGCGCACGCTCGAAGCCCTGACCGCACACTCGATGCCGCGGGGTGCGCCGCCGGCTGTCGACGTCTCACCGGTGAGCGGTTCGTGGGCCAGATCTCGCGAAGGCGGCCCATTTCTGAAAACCGCCTCGCAGGCTTCGTGCCGGTAAGTGACGCAATACCGCTGAGCCGCATAGACTTTCGTCACGGTGACGTTTTGGGGCTGGGTAGGCGGAAAGCCGGATCGGGGGTGCCGGCCACTTAATTGCCACTTAACTGCCGCATCCCAGCGCTCATTTGGGTGTGCGCCTATGGTGGCGCCGATCGGCGTGTCGCCGCCGTGGGCGCACACTCGATGCCCTGAACGCACACTCGATGACGCGGCCGAGGGTACCGGCGGTTGGCGCGATAGCCGGCTCGACCGGGTAATTGCAGGTCGGGGCCCGCGAAGGCGGCTCTCGTCCGCGACCGGGCTATACCCGTTGTGCCGATAAGCGACATTATGTCAAGTTACGCCTGGGATTCGTTATCCTCTCCTGTATCAGCTCATTTCGCGGTTAGTGGATCGAGGCGTCGACAACTTTCCCGACGTTTGTCGACGCTCTCCGACCGCTCGGTTGTCGAAGCTTAAGAAATCTTCTTCGCGATATGCTCTGCGATCTGCGCACCCCGGTCGCCGACATTGTCGGCGCAGGCGCTTACATCGATCACCACGTTGTTGGAAGCCGTCAACGCGCGTTGGCACGCCCAAACTCCTCCACCGTCTTCTTGGACCCTCGTTATCGTCAAGACGCCCTCCTCGGCGCGGGCCTTACTCAGCGTCCAGTAGTGCGCCGTGGGGTCTCCCGGGTCGTGGAGATCGACGCGCCGGTCATCGCAGTTCGCCCAGCCCGTGACCTGGCTGGCGTAGAAGTCATGGGCGGCCAAGCCTCCCGGGAACGACACCACCGCCTGGTATGCCACATGATCGGCGTTGTCGCGTCGGTCCTTCAGCTTCTGCACGCGCACAGCCGTCCAGCCGCTGCCTTGGTACGAGTAATCCTGTGCCTCGGCCCAGACCAAACATCCATCAGCGAGAGGCTGATTCGTGTACATGGTGTCGCCGGTGTCGACCACCTCCATGTGGGCGGCCATGATCGAGCCAATTTCGGTCGGGCTGAGCAGCAATCCGGACAGGGCACCGGGTGGCAGCGGTTGAGGAGCATGACCCATGGTCGGAGCCGCTACCACTGTCCCGCTGACGGTCACCGTGCACCCGGCTGTCAGCGCGGACAGCGCCACAATTGCGAGCGCATGGCTGCCTGTCGGCGCGCTCATTCCCCTCGTTCTTCGCATCGTCCCCCTAGCCGCCAAACTGATCAGTCGTCACCAAGTGCGAAGCCACTCCCTGTGCTTCTGGGTCATCGCCTGAATCGACATTGTGCCCACGCTATCGTGGCTGCTGTCATTTGGTTAGCCGGTCGCCCGGACCTCCTGGACGGACGGCCGTGGCGCACAGTCGATCCCAAGTCGTCGCTGGACGGGCCGGTAACGCGCCGAGGCGAGGATGCTCAACGCGGGCAGGTTGCTCTAAACGTGAAATCACTGAGCTTGGTGTAATCGTGAAGCTGTTTGATCTTGCCAGTCACGGTGTAATTGTCACCGTCTCGCGTCAGCGTTGGTGGCGGTGCTCCTCCGGTCGATGTCGGCTCCCAGAAGTAGGCGATACCACCGGCGCTGAAGTCCAAAGTTTCAAGCTTGCCGCCCGCGGCATCGACGGTGACACCTTCACCGGACTGCGTTTTGGCCGTGACGATCACCGCGCCGCCCATATCGCGGCATTGGACGTCATGCAGCGGGAGAGCTTTGCCGGCCAACGTCAATGAGTCGCTATGTGTCGCAGAGGCATCGGTTGACGTGGTGGTTGACTTCACCGAGGCAGCCGTTACCGATGGATGGCTGCAGGCCGTTGTTGGGATGCTAGCGACAAGGAGCAGAATCGCGGCTGTAGCTCCACTGGAGGACGTTGATCTGGGCAATGGCGAGTTGTCCTCTGCAGGATTGACAAGTGAACTGCGCACCGAGATTCGGCACTGAAAAAGAATCCGGCCGGTGCCTCGGCGGCTGCCGTCGCACATGCCAATCGTATCCAAACACCCCCTGCTAACTTGCGGCGACAGCAGGCTGCGCCAGACTGGAGGGCTCGCAGTAAAGCTACGCGTACTGCCCTGCCGTCAACGGTTCTCGCTCATCAGTCACGGCCAATCATTCCTCGACGGGATGTGGTGGTCATCGCGCACACTAGGACTCGTATCCGACGCCGTGGAGGACCGATACCGGAATGAACCCGGTGGCCGAATTCGACTTCATCATCGTGGGAGCAGGCAGCGCCGGCTGCCTGCTTGCCAATCGACTCAGCGCCAACCCTGATCGCCGTGTCCTCCTGATAGAGGCCGGCGGCCAAGACGACTGGTTCTGGATCAAGGTGCCGGTGGGCTACCTGTACACCATCGCCAATCCCCGCACCGACTGGTGCTTTACGACCGAGCCCGACCCTGGCCTGGCCGGCCGCAGCATTCACTACGCACGCGGCCGCGTGATCGGCGGTTGCTCGTCGATCAACGCGATGATCCACATGCGCGGACAGGCAAGTGACTACGAGCTCTGGGCACAGGCCACCGGTGACGAGCGCTGGCTCTGGGGTGGCCCGGACAGTCCCGGCGAGACACTGGCGATCTACAGGGAGTTGGAAAACTACTACGGCGGAGCCGACGACTGGCACGGCGCCGGTGGTGAGATCCGCGTCGAGCTACCGCGGGTGCGCTGGAAGATCCTGGACGCCTGGCAGGCCGCCGCCGCCCAGGTGGGCATCTCCCCGATCGATGAATTCAACCAGGGCGACAACGCCGGCTGTGCGTACTTTCACGTCAACCAACGGCGCGGCCGTCGCTGGTCGATGGCCGATGCCTTCTTGCATCCCATCGCCCACCGGCCGAATCTCACCGTCTACACGCAGACCCAGGCCTTGCGGCTTCTGATGGAAGATCAGGTCCTCGAGGATCAGCGCCGGGGCGCCTGGACCACGGCCCGGCACCGCATCGCCGGTGTGCGGTTGCTCAAAGGCGGCCACATTGTCGACGTCCGAGCCCGGAACGAGGTGATCCTGAGCGCCGGAGCGATTGGCTCGCCGCATCTGATGCAGGTCTCGGGTCTCGGCCCGGCCGGCCTGCTCGCCCAGCATCAAGTGCCGGTGGCCGTCGATCTGCCAGGAGTGGGCGAAAACCTCCAAGACCACTTGCAGCTTCGAACGATCTACCGGGTCCAGGGCGCCCCGACCGTCAACACCCTGTACAGGAACTGGATCACCCGTGCGGGCATGGGGCTTCAATACCTGCTGTTGCGGTCGGGGCCGATGACGATGCCGCCTTCCACCCTGGGGGCTTTCGCCAAGAGCGACCCCGCGCTGGGAAGTGCCGATCTGGAGTGGCATGTGCAGCCCTTGTCGTTGCCGAAGTTCGGCGAACCCCTGCACCCCTTCGGCGCGATCACTCCCTCGGTCTGCAATCTGCGACCCACTTCGCGAGGCCATGTGCGGATGGCCAGTGCAGATCCCCTGACCTATCCGAAGATCTTCTGCAACTACCTGTCGACCGACGTTGATCGTCAAATCGCCGTGCGGGGCCTTCGGATGACCCGGCAGATCATGGCGGCGCCAGCTCTGGCCCGCTACCGCCCGCAGGAGTTGCTTCCCGGCCCGCAGCTGGTGAGCGACGAAGACCTGCAGAATGCGGCCGGTGAACTCGGCACGACTATTTTCCACCCGGTGGGCACCTGCGCGATGGGAGCCTTTGACGCGCACGGTCGGCCACGGGCGCCCGCCGCGGTGCTCGATACCGACTGCCGTGTGTATCGCGTCGCAGGCCTTCGGGTGGTCGATGCCTCGGCTATACCCACCATCATTTCCGGCAACACCAACGCGCCGGTCATGCTCATCGCCGAGCGCGCAGCGCGGGCGATTGTGGGATAAGTCGGCCACTCCAGGGCCGAAGGTCGGCGGACTCGAAGTCGACACCAACGACGTCCTGGCCCCCGATTGCGGCCAGTGGAACCTCGACCATGCGAGTCATCCAAATGGCGGGCCAGGGCGCTCCCCGCAATTCGAGCTAGAGCCCGGACGGGACGACCTTGTCGTTCACCGTCACCGCGACCTGGCCGGTCGTCGGGTTGTACTCGATCTTGCCGTGCTCGAAGGTCGACACCTGCAGGTCGCCCAAGGCGTTCACGTCGCTGGTGGGCGAGCCCAGCGGACCTGCGGAACCGTTAGTGCCGGTGACCGCAGGCGTGCCGTCCGGGCCACGTGGGACATTCCAGGCCTCCCGGATCTTGCCCACGATGATGTACGCGGGTGTGCCCGCCGCGCCGTTCCTGGCGGTGATCGCGCCGCCCTGGAATTGCTGGAACACCACGCCGCTGTCCCGAGTCCCCGCGTTGCGGTCACCCGTCAGCGGCTTGCCGAGTGCCTTCTTCTGATCCTCGGTTGCCGACGAGTACTTGACCGCGATCGGGCCGGTCAGAGTCACCTCGACGTCGCGCTCCCCTATCAGCTTCACCTCGGTGGGCGGCGCCGGGGCTTTCGAGGTGGAGGTGGCGCTCACCCCGACCTGAGGCGGCGCCGACGCGTCGACGCTCTTGCCATTGCTGCAGCCCACAGGGATCAGCGCGACGGCGGCCAGGCCGACGATTGCCGCGTGGCGGTTTGCGATCGTTCTCATAGGCTTCCTTTCGCGTCTTCGTGTGGTGGATCGAGTTGCGGCTGACCTTTTCGCCCGGACGTGCCTTCAAAACCGAATCACTTGACTGCGCAGGCGATCGCCCGAACGAACTTACAACGCCGTCATAGACGGCAAGCCAGAGCACCGAGTAAAGATCCACCGGTGCGCGATGGCCCCGACGTCAGCGCTTGATCACTGTCAACGAGCCATGGTCAAGGTCGCTGGTGACGTAGGCGAAGTGCGTGTTTGGGTCGACCGCGATGGCGAGCGGATTGTTTCCGACGGCAAGGATTCCGGTGGCGATGCGTTTGGTGGTGTCGACCACCGACACGGACCCACCGCTGTAGTTGGCCACGTAAGCGGTGTTCGTCGGGGGGTCCACTGCGACCCCCGCGGGGCGTTGCCCGACAGGCACACTAGCGGTGACGCTCAGGCTGTTGGTGTCGACGAAGGACACCGATGCATCGTCGCCGCTGGCGATATAGGCGGTGTGCGATGCGGTGTCGATGGCGATGCCGGCCGGGTGGACGCGAAGCGCAACGGTACCGATGACAGTTCGGTTCGTGGTATCGACAACCGTCACCGCGGGATCGGCAGTGGTGACAAACAAGCGGTGCGCGGTCCGATCGATGGCTACCCGGCTTGGACCTTTTCCGGTAGGCACCGTCGCGGTCACGGTATGCGTTGTCACGTCGATCACCGACACCGATGCGCTATCACCGTTAGTGACATAGGCGATCCGGGCATCCGGGTCGACCACTACCCCGCCGGGGTGGCTCCCGACACCGATTCTGGCGATGACCGTGCCGTTGGTGGTGTCGATGACCGACACCGAGGAGTCGTCGTAGTTGGTGACGTAGACGGTCCGGGTCGACGGATCCACGGCCACGCCCACCGGGTGGCGTCCTACCGCGATGGTGGCTGTGACCGTACGACTGCCGGTATCGACCAGCGACACGGAGTTGGAACCGGTGTTTGCGACATAGGCGGTGTGTCCGGCGGAGTCGACCGCGACTCCAAACGCGCCATTGCCTACCCGTACCGAGGTGGCGACCGTGGGTGGACCACTCGGCACTGCGATGACCCCCGAACTGGGCGTGCCTCCCCCGCTCGGCGGCGCGGCCGCCGCCGCAGATCCCGTCGTCTGCGAAGATCCCGCCGTTGATGTAGGAGATCCGTGCGTTGAAGTATGTGTGCGCAGAAAGTATAGGCTCGCGGCCCCCAACGCCATGACCACTCCAATCACCGCGGCGGCGACCACCCAAGATCGCTTGGCGCGCTTGCGGTTCCCGGTTATCTCCTGCTGCGGACCGGGGTGCAATGGCTTCCGCCCTTGCCGTGTTGGCTCACTCGGCCATGAGGCCACTCGAGTGGGGACAGTGGCGGTGTGTGACTGCGCGCTCGGGTCCGGACGGCGTAGCGGCACCGTGATCGCATCGCGCGCGGCTCGTGCCATGTCAACCGGGGTGGCGTAGCGCTGGGCAGGGTCTTTGGCCATGCCGGTGGCGATGACCGCGTCGAATGCCGGCGGCGCGCCGGAGTCAGAAGGGCGCGGCGGCGGCGCCGACAGATGCCCTGCCAACTGTTGCTCGATGCTGTCGCCCGGAAACGGGGCGCCTCCCGTCAAGCATTCGTAGAGCACGCAAGCAAGCGCGTAGATGTCCGAGCGTGCATCGGCCTCACCGACTTTGCGTATCTGATCGATTTCGGGATCGCTCGTGTTCTCGGCGAGACCGGTCTGACTGGTACGGACGCGGTGGTGGGCACGCTGCGCTACATGGCACCCGAGCGCTTCAAAGTCGGTGAGGCCGATGCACGCTCGGACATCTACGCGCTTGCTTGCGTGCTCTACGAATGCTTGACGGGAGGCG
>NZ_LZIX01000183.1:0-7517 GCF_001666955.1 Mycobacterium sp. E735
CGGGCGCAGCCAGCCGTCGAGCACGACGAGCGCGGCGCCGGGCACCGGCGCACCGATCGGTACGACATCCGATCCCGCTGTAAGGGGCGCGCTCAAGGTCACCCACATCGTTGTCTCGGTCGGGCCGTATTCGTTGATCATCACCCGGCCGGGTGCCCACCGCTCCACGACGTCGGGCGGGCAGGGCTCACCGCCGACCAGCAACGCCACCGACTCCAATCCTTCGGGCGCGAGCGTGCTGACCGCCGTCGGCGTTTGGCACAACACCGTGACCTCTTCGGTGACCAGGAGCTGGTGGAAGTCGGCCGGGGATGCGGCCACCGACTCCGGCACCACGACCAGCCGTCCGCCATTGAGCAGGGCGCCGAATACCTCCCAGCCCGAGATGTCGAAGCTGTAGGAGTGCCATTGCGTCCATACCTGTTGTGGCGCGGCCAGATCGGGATCGAGCGACCCGACCAGCTGCGTCACGTTGTGGTGGGTGATCGACACGCCTTTGGGTACGCCGGTCGTTCCCGAGGTGTAGATGATGTAGGCGAGCTCATCAGGATCCGGCAGCGGCAGGGCGGTGATGGGGCATGTCGAGACCCGGGGGTCGTTGACGTCGATGACCGGCAGCGCGGACCCGTCCAGCCGGTCTGCCGAGCCTCCGGTCGTGATCGCGGCGACCGGTGCCGCATCGGCGATCATGAACTCGATCCGGTCCCGCGGCAGCGCCGGGTCGATCGGCAGATAGGCCGCACCGGCCTTCAACACCGCGAGGATGCCGACGATCGCGTCCGCCGTGCGGGCGGACAGCAGCGCCACGCACCGTCCGGGCCCCGCCCCCCGTTCGGTCAACAGGTGCGCCAAGCGGTTCGCCGACGCGTCGAGTTCGCGGTAGGACATCGAGCGACCGGCGCAGGTGACCGCCACGGCATCGGGGGTGCGCGCGACCTGAGCGGCGAAGGACGCCGGAATGGAGACCGGTGTCGCGGGCCGTTCCAACGTTGCCAGGTTGCCCCAGTCACGGAGGCGGGCGTGTTCCGGCTCGTCGAGTAGGTCGAAGGTGGACAGTCGGGCGGTCGGGTCGGCGGTCATGGCCTTCAGCACGCGTTCCAGCTGCGTGATGAGTATGTGGATGGTGTCGGCGTCGAAGATGCCGGTGTCGTATTCCAGGCGCACGCCGAGCTGCTCACCCGTGCGAGCTTCCAATGTCAGTGGGTAATGGGTGGATTCGTGTGTGGTCATGTCGGTGACCGCGAACTCACGGGCACCCGCCATCGCGCTGGTGTCGACGGGATAGTTCTCGTAGACGAAGAGCGTGTCGAACAATTGGTCGTGGCCGGTGATGTGGTGGATCGCCGTGAGCGCCAGGTGCTGGTGATCCAGCGTCTGGTTGTGGGCCTGCTGGAGGTGGTGCAACAACTGCGTGGTGGTGGTGTCCGCGCCGATGGTGGCGCGCACCGGCACCGTGTTGATCAACAGCCCGACAACCGATTCCGCGCCGGGAAGCTCGGTCGGGCGTCCGGAGACCGCGGCGCCGAAGACGACGTCGTGTTGGCCGGTCAGCCACATCAGCAGTTGCGCCCAACCGGCCTGCAACACGGTGTTGACGGTGGTGTGATGCGAGCGCGCCAGTTCGGTGAGCGCGTGAGTCGTCCGCTCCGAGAACCGATACGAGGCCTCGCCTCGGCGCCCGGGCCCCGTCCTGTTTGCGGAGCCGACGAGGGTGGGGGTGTCGAATCCGGTGAGAACCTCGCGCCATGCGGTGTGGGCGGCATCGAGGTCGCGATCGGCCAGCCAGGTGACGAACCTGCGATACGAGGTGGACGCCGGGAGCCGCTGCCCGTAGTAGGCGGCGAACATCTCCTGCAACAGGATCGACGTCGACCAGCCGTCGAGCACGATGTGGTGATTGGTGACCACGATCCGATGCCGGTCCGGTGCCGTGCGGATGAGCGCCACCCGGAAGGCCGGCGGATTCGCCAGGTCACAGACGGCGACGCGCTCGGCCGTGCACAGCTGCCGGATTCGGGTATCGGTGTCGTCGATGTTGTCCAGTTCGACGTACTGCCATGCCGCCGCGGGATCGGCAGGGATGAGTTGAACCGGTTCGCCTTGGGTGCAGAAGCGGGCCGCAAGGTTGGGGTGGCGATCGACCACGGTCTGTACCGCGGCGCGCATCCGGTCGGGGTCCAGCGGCCCGGTCACGGTGAAATCCAGTTGGACGGAATAGAGTTCGGCCAGATCGTCGAGACCCTGGGTGGTGCTGGCATGGAACAACAGGCCCTGCTGCAGCGGGGTGAGCGGCAGAATGTCGGCGACCGAATACTGCTGTTGGAGGGCGTCGATCTCCCGCTGGGTGAGCCGCGCGGGTGCGATGTCGGAGGGGGTCAGACCGCCGCCACCCCGCGCGACGTGGGCGCAGACGCCGGCCAGGGCCTCGAACCACAACCGGTTGAGTCGGCTGACGCCGGCGTGGTCGAGCGCTGAGGGCGCCCAGGTCCAGGTGGCGTTCAGCGCAGGGCCGGAATCGGTTTCGACGGCGACGGCGCTGAGCTCTACGGTGTGCATCATCGGCATGTTCACCGCAGACGCGGCCGCGGTGAACGCAGATCCGTCCGCGCTGATCAGCCACAGATCGTCCGACGGCTCGGAGCCGTGTGCGCCAAGACGTCCCAGATAGTTGAATCCGATCGTGGGTTCGGCGCCCATGAGCGTGGTGTCGAGGTAGCGCAGCAGCCCATAGGTCAGGGGATCGGGGAGCGCGCGGAGTTGTTCCTTGGCGCGCTTGATGATCGGGCCGAGGTCGGCGTCGCCGGCCACCACCAGCGCCCAGGGCAGCGCGCCGGAGCTCAGCGCGACGGGGTATTTGGTGGTGAACCAGCCCACGGTGCGGGACAGGTCCACGTCGGCGGCCAGCTCTTCGTCGCGGCCATGGCCTTCGACGTCGAGAGCGATCGCGGCGTCGCCGGTGCCCAGGAACTCGGCGCAGGCCAATGCGAACGCGATCAGGAGGATGTCCTGGATTCCCGCGTGGAACGCCGCGGGCACGTCGCTCATCAGCTGGCGGGCGGTCTCACCGTCCAGCGACGCGGTCAGGTGCCCGGCGTTCGCGTAGGTGTCTGGCGCCTCCGGCAGGGCGGGTCGCGCCGCCAATACCTGCTGCCAGGCTTCGCTCTGCGCCAATACCGTTGGGTCGTCGGCATGTTGGGCGAGGAGTGCGGCCCACCGTTGGAATGACGTCATCACCGGGGGGAGGGCTATCGGGTGCCCGCTGTGGTGTTGGGCCCAGGCGATGTTGATGTCTTCGAGCAGGATCCGCCACGACACCGCGTCGACGGCCAGGTGGTGGATGATCAGGGCCAACTGCCTGGTGGTGCTCGCCCACACGGCGCTGAGCATGACCCCGCCGGCCGGACTGAGCCGGGACCGGGCGGCGATGATCGTCTCGTCGGTGAGCGCGTCGACGGTGTGCAGTAGCGCTGCGGCGTGCGCCGAGTCCGGTTCTGGCACGGTCAATTTCCAGCCGCCGGGCCCGTCGTCGACGCGCAGTCTCAACATGGCGTGCCGATCCAGCAGGGCCTGCAGCACGACCGTGACGTCGGCCAGTTCGACACCCGCGGGTGCCTGCAACACCATGGTCTGGTTGAACTGGTCAACGGGGCCGTCGACGCTGCTCAGCCAACGGATTATCGGTGTCGCCGCCACGTCGCCGATTCCCTCGTCGATGGGCCGGTGCGTGTCGGCCACGCCGACCACCCGGGCCAGTCCGGCCACGGTTTGCTCGACGAAGATGTCGCGCGGCCGGCAGCTGAGGCCGGCCGCGCGGGCCCGCGACACCACCTGCATCGACAAGATGCTGTCGCCGCCCAGGTCGAAGAACGATTCGTCGACCCCGACCCGGTCCAGCCCGAGCACTTGGGCGTAGATCCCGGCCAGGATCTCTTCGGTCGGGGTCTGCGGTGCGCGGAAGGGCGTGTCGGCAAAGACCGGCGCCGGCAGCGCCTTTCGATCGATCTTGCCGGACGAGGTCATCGGGAACTCGTCGAGCACCATGATCTGCGTCGGCAACATGTAATCCGGCAACCGCGCGCTCAATTGGCGTCGGACGGCGCTGATCCGCGTGTTGTTGCGCGGGTCGTTGGCGGGTTCGTCGTGACCATCGCGGTTCGGCAGGTATACGTCGCCGATGGTCGGGATGCTTCCCTCGGCAGCGGCCGTGAAGACGGCATCAAGCGTGCCCGGTTGAGCGCCCCACGTGACCGCAACGCGATAGCCAATGGCTTCGCCGAGGCGGTGCAGTGCTTCGGGTGTCGCGGTGCCGTTCGATTCCACGCGGGCGGCCTCAGCGAGCGCGTCGGTCAGGGGTAGCCCCGCCGCCAGGCCCTGTCCGATTTGGACGTCGGTGACCAAGCCGGCGCGCGGGATCCCGCATATTCGGATGTCGGCGGGACGGTCGGAGTTCAATCGATCCTGCAGCCCGTTCAAGCCGGCGCAATCGGCCCACGCCCAGCTCGGGGCGGCGCCCAGGGAATGCACCGATGTGGGCGCCTTGTGCACGACGACGTCGTAGCGGTACCGGGTGAGTTCGTTGTCGGCCGCTCCGCGCTTGACCTGGATGTCGAGCGCCGACGCCGCCGGATGGCTGGCCGCCCAACCGGTGAAAAACTCTGGGGCGAGCAGGAGTTCGGCCTCGCCGACGACGGCGCGCTGGATGCGGTGACGAAGTTCGGCCGCGTCTGTGTTGCCGCTGCGGGCGAGCGCCACCGCGGTCTGGAATGCGCCCTGCAGGCTGTGGTTGCGGACATCGCCGATGAACAGCGATCCGCCGGGGCACAGGAGTTCCATGACACTGTCGATGAGGTCGGCCAGATACCCCGCGTTGGGGAAGTACTGAACGACCGAGTTGAGGATCACGGTGTCGAAGAAGCCCAGCGGCAGGCCCTCGGTCACGTGGGCGGGTCGAGTCAGCAGCTGGACGCGGTCTCGCCAGGGGAGCTCCAGCCGTTCCATCGAGCGGGCGAGGTAATCGATTGCCGCCGCGGACATGTCGGTGGCAACGTAACGCTCGCACTGCGGAGCGATTTGTGAGAGAACCAGTCCCAGGCCCACCCCGATCTCCAGTACCCGCCGCGGTCGCAGGGCCATGATCCGGTCCACGGTCAGCGAACGCCATTCCTCCATCTCCGCGAGCGGGATCGGCTCGCCGGAGTAGCTGCTGTTCCATCCCCGGAAGTCGGTGCCGAGCCCGGAGGTGCCGGCCTCGGCGCCGTAGAGGTCGTCGTAGACGTGCTGCCACTGCGCGACGATTTCGTCGTCGTCGTCGTCGTTGTCGGCGGTGGCGGCGTGCTCGAGGGCCACGTAGGCGACGAGGTTGGCGCCGGCCCCGCCGTTGTGCATCGTGGCTGCGGCCATGGTGACGTGCGGGCAGGCCAGCAAGCTGTTCTCGATCTCCCCCAATTCGATTCGTTGTCCACGGAGTTTGACCTGGGTGTCGGCGCGTCCCAAGTAGTCCAGCGTTCCGGATGCGGTCCAGCGGGCCAGGTCGCCCGTGCGGTACAGGCGTGACCCGGGAACCCCAAAGGGGTTGGCGATGAACCGTTCCGCGGTCAACTCCGCCCGGCCGAGATAGCCGTGCGCGACGGCACGTCCGCCCAGATACAGTTCGCCGACGACGCCGATGGGCGCCGGGCTGAGCCGGGTGTCCAGCACGAGAGCGCACACGCCCGGGACGGGGGTGCCGATTCCCACCGGCTGCCCCGGCGCCAAGGGTCCGCCGCAGGTGGCCCAGATGGTGGCCTCGGTGGGACCGTAGGCGTTGAACATTCGCCTCTCCGACGCCCAGGCAGCCGCCAACTCGCTTGGGCACGCTTCCCCCGTCGTGATGAGCGTGTCGACCGCGTCGAGGCGGGCGGGGTCCAGCGAGGACAGCACCGACGGGGTCAAGACCGCAGCATTGACGCGCTGATCACGCAGCAATGCCGTCAACGCCTCGCCCGCAACGGCTTCCGGCGGCGCCACCACCAGCGCCGCCCCCGCCCCGACCGCCAGCAGCAATTCACCGATCGATACATCGAAGGTGGGCGCGGCGAGCATCAGCAGCCGCGTGCCCGCATGCAATCCGAAGAGCTCGCCGAGCGAGGCGATTTCCAGCAGGCCACCGTGGCTGACCGCGACTCCCTTTGGGGTGCCGGTGGATCCGGACGTGAAGATGACGTGGGCGGTGCTGTTGACCGTCAGGGGTGCCAGGCGGTCGGCGTCGGTGATCGGGTCAGCGCTCAGCCCGGATAGGTCGAAGTCGTCGACGCGCAGCACGCGGCGGCCGCCGGCCCAGTCAACGGTGCCGGCGTCGCGGGTCAACACGCAAATCGCGTCTACGGTGTCCAGCACTGTCGCGATGCGCTCGACGGGGTGAGTCCGGTCGACGGGCACGTAGGTTCCACCGGCTTTGACGACGGCCCACCAGGTGACCACCAATTCCAGACACCGATCCATCGCGACCGCCACCGCGCGCTCCGCGCCGACGCCCGCCTCTATCAGTGCGCGCGCCAACCGTGCCGACGCCTCGTCGAGCTCGCGATACGACATCGAGCGGTCACCGTCGACCACCGCCACCGCGTCCGGGTCGGCAGCCGCCGCTGCCGCCAGCAACTGCGGCGCGACTCCCACCTGTGCATCGACCCCGGTGCCGGCCCACATCGATTGGACCAATTCACGCTCGCCGCAATCCATCAACGAGATGGCGCCCACCACCACCGCTGGGTCCGCGACCACCGCGTCCAGCACCCGCCCGAACCGGTCGACGAGACGCTCGATGGTGGAGCGGTCGAAGAGATCCGTCGCGTATGTCACCGATCCGGCGGCCCGTGGAGCGGCCGGGTCGTCGGTGGGCACCTCCACCAGTTCGAAGTCCAGGTCGAAGCGCGCCGAGCGGGTGGGCACCGCCCACTGTTCGACGCCGACGCCATCGATCGCGAACGCGTCCGGGCGCACGTTGTTCTGCAGCACCATCAGCACCTGGAACAAGGGGTGGTGCGCGGCCGAGCGCGCGGGATTGAGCTGCTCGACCAACCGCTCGAACGGCACGTCCTGATTGCTGTAGGCGTCCAGGGCTTTATTACGCACCCGCGCAAGGACATCGGTGAACCGGCATGCCGGATCCACTTCCACTCGCAACACCCAGGTGTTGACGAAGAATCCGACCAGGTCGCTGAGCGCACGATCCGACCGCCCGGCGATCGGTGTGCCCAGCACCACGTCGTCACCCACGCCGACCCGGTGCAACAAGACCGCCATGACAGCCTGCAACACCATCGAGGCCGTCGCGTTGTGCGTCGCTGCCAGCTGCTTGATCCCGGCCCAGACCCCCGGCTCGATCAGCAGATCCACCTCGCCGCCGCCGTAGCTGGGCACCGGGGGCCGGACACGATCCGCGGGCAGCGACACGATTTCCGGCAGTCCGGCCAATTCGCCTTGCCAATAGCGCAACTGGCGAGCGATCACACTGTCCGGGTCGGACTCGTCTCCCAGCA
>NZ_LZIX01000184.1:0-22773 GCF_001666955.1 Mycobacterium sp. E735
GGAGATAGCAGATGGAGCGGACGCCGATGGACTCGTTGCCGAATTCGTCGACGATCACCCGGGGCCGCTTCACGATCGCCCCGGTGCCCAGCATGGCCGCCTGCGGCGGCACCAGGATGGGGGTGTCGAACAAGGCGCCCTGGCTGCCGATGTTAGTGATCGTGAAGGTGCCGCCGGACAGTTCGTCGGGCTTGAGGTCGCCCGACCGGGCGCGCGCGGCGATGTCGGCGATGGCCCGCGCCAGCCCGGCCAGCGACAGGTCGCCGGCGTTGTGGATGACGGGGGAGAGCAGCCCCTGATCGGTGTCGACGGCGAAGCCTAGATGCTCGGCGTCGTAGTAGGTGATCTCCTTGGTCTGCTCGTTGTAGCTGGCGTTGATGTTGGGGTGGATCTTCAGCGCATCGATCACCGCCCTGGCGATGAACGGCAGGAAGGTCAGGTTGACCCCCTCGCGCTCGGCGAACGCGGACTTCGCCCTGGCCCGCAGTCCGACGATCCGGGTCATGTCGACCTCGTGCGTCTGGGTGAGCTGGGCGGTGGCCTGCAGGGATTCCCGGGTCTTGTTCGCCGTGAGTTGGCGGATCCGGCTCGCCTTCTGCGTGGTGCCGCGCAGGTGCGCCAACGCCGGCGCCGGGGTGGGCGCGGCCGCCGGGGCGGGCTTGCCGTCGGCGGCGGGTGCCTGGCCCTGGGCCGCGGCGGGCGCCTGGGCCGGGGCGGGCGCCTTCTGGGCCTGCTGCTTCTTCTCCGCGGCGGCGAGCACGTCCTGCTTGCGGATGCGGCCACCGACTCCGGTGCCGGTGATCTCGGTCAGGTCGACGCCGTTCTCGGTGGCCAGCTTGCGCACCAGCGGGGTCACATACGGCGCACCGTCCGGGCCCGAGCCGCTGGGCTCGGCGGCCGGCTGCGCTTGCGCCGGTTGGGCTTTCGGCGCGGGCGCCGGCTGGGACACCGGCTGAGGTTCGGGCTTCGGCTCGGCCTTGGGCGCTTCGGGCTTGGGTGCTTCGGCCTTGGGTGCTTCGGGCGCCGGCTCGGGCTTGGGTTCCGGTTTGGGAGCCGGCGGGGGAGTGGGGGCGGACGCGGCCTCGGAGCCGGTGCCGATCCTCGCCAGCTCGCCGCCGACCGGCACGGTGGCGTCCTCCTCGGCGGTGATGCTGACCAGCACGCCGGCCACCGGTGAGGGGATCTCGGTGTCGACCTTGTCGGTCGACACCTCGACCAGCGCCTCGTCGACGCCGACCGAGTCGCCGACTTTCTTCAGCCAGCGGGTGACCGTGCCCTCGGTCACCGATTCGCCCAGCTCGGGCATCAGCACGGGGGTCGCGTCGCCGCCACCCGAACTCTGCGGCGCGCGTTCGGGTTCGGGCTGGGCGGGGGCGGCCGTCTCCGGCTCGGGCTCGGGCTGGGCCGGTGGGGCGGATTCGGCCTGCGGCTCGGGCTGGCTGGGCGCCTGCGGGGCCGCCTGCGAACCGCCGCCGTCGGACGAGTCGCCGATGACGGCCAGCTCGCCGCCCACCTCGACCGTGTCGTCCTCCTGGGCGACGATCTTGGTCAGGACACCCGCGGCGGGCGACGGGATTTCGGTGTCGACCTTGTCGGTGGACACCTCGACGAGGGGTTCGTCGAGTTCGACCGTGTCGCCTTCCTGCTTGAGCCAGCGGGTGACCGTCCCCTCGGTGACGCTCTCACCGAGTGCGGGCATCTGGACGGAGAAGGCCATCGTCTTTGACTCCTCGATCGCTCGTGGGTCGGGGTGGGTCGAACACATCGCTAGCCGCTGAAAAGTAGCTATCCAAAACTATCCTGTCACTGCGTCCGCGCCGGCACACATCCAGGGCGGACGTTCCCGGGACTTCCCGAACCCCCTTGCTACGGTGTGGCCACTGCAGTTGAGCGGGGAGGTCGAAGATGCCGGCAACACAATGGCTACCGCAGCATTTCGTCGACAGCGCCGACGGCGCGCGAATCGCTGTCTACGAAGAGGGGAATCCCGACGGCCCCACGGTCGTGCTGGTGCACGGCTTTCCCGACTCCCACGTGCTGTGGGACGGGGTCGTCCCTCTGCTGGCCGACCGGTTCCGCATCCTGCGATACGACAACCGCGGCGTCGGCCTGTCTTCGGCGCCCAAGCCGGTGTCGGCCTACACGATGGAGCGGTTCGCCGACGACTTCGCCGCCGTCACCGGCGAGCTCAGCCCCGGCCAGGCCGTGCATGTGCTGGCCCACGACTGGGGCTCGGTTGGAATCTGGGAATACCTGAAGCGGCCCGGTGCCGGTGACCGGGTGGCCACCTTCACGTCGGTGTCCGGCCCCAGCCAGGAGCAGTTGGTCGACTACATCTTCAGCGGCCTGCGGCAACCGTGGCGCCCGCGCCGGTTTGTGCGATCGGTCAGCCAGGCGCTGCGATTGAGCTACATGCTGTTCTTCTCGATCCCGGTGCTCGCGCCCCTGTTCCTGCGGCTGACGATGTCGATTCCCGCGCTGCGGCGCAACGCCGTGGACAACATCCCGGTCGAGCAGATCCACCACTCGCCGCAGCTGGCGCGCGACGCCGCCCGTTCGGTGAAGACCTATCCCGCCAACTACTTTCGCTCGTTCTCCGGCCGCGGGCAGGGCATCCGTGTCGTCGATGTGCCGGTGCAACTGATCGTCAACACCAGGGACAAGTACGTGCGGCCCTATGGCTACGACCACACGCCGCGGTTCGTGCCGAGGCTGTGGCGGCGCGACATCAGGGCCGGCCACTTCTCGCCGATGTCCCACCCGCAGGTGATGGCCGCCGCGGTGCACGAGTTCGCCGTTTGGGCCGAGGGCAAGCCGGCGAGCCGCGCGCTGCTGCGCGCCCAGGTCGGGCGTCCCCGCGGGGCCTTCGGCGACACCCTGGTGTCGGTCACCGGCGCCGGCAGCGGAATCGGACGCGAGACGGCGTTCGCCTTCGCGCGGGAGGGCGCCGAACTGGTCATCAGCGACATCGACGAAGCGGCCGTCAAGGCCACGGAAGCCGAGATCGCCACCCGCGGCGGCGTCGCCCACGCCTACGTGCTCGACGTGTCCGACGCCGATGCCGTGGAGGCGTTCGCCGAGCGGGTCAGCGCCGAGCACGGGGTCCCCGACATCGTCGTCAACAACGCCGGCATCGGACACGCGGGCGGATTCCTCGACACCCCGGCCGAGCAATTCGACCGGGTGCTCGACGTCAACCTGGGCGGCGTGGTCAACGGGTGCCGATCCTTCGCGCGGCGGCTGGTGGAGCGCGGCACCGGCGGCTACATCGTCAACGTCTCGTCGATGGCCGCCTACGCCCCGCTGCAGTCGCTGAACGCCTACTGCACGTCGAAGGCGGCGACCTACATGTTCTCCGACTGCCTGCGCGCCGAGCTCGACGCCGCCGACGTCGGGCTGACGACGATCTGCCCGGGGGTCATCGACACCAACATCATCAACACCACCCGCTTCGACGCGCCCGCCGGAAAGGGCGAACAGGTCGACGGTCGGCGGGGCCAGCTCGGCAAGATGTTCGCCCTGCGGCACTACGGACCCGAGAAGGTCGCGAACGCGATCCTGTCGTCGGTCCAGAAGAAGAAGCCGATCCGCCCGGTCGCGCCGGAAGCCTATGCGCTGTATGGCCTTTCGCGCCTGGCGCCGCAAGGGCTGCGGAACGCGGCGCGCCTGCGCGTGATCTGACCCGGGGGCTCAGGTTCCCGCTCGCGCCGCGCCCTGGCGGCCCGTCAACAGCGCGCCGGCGATCGCGAGCAGCCCGACGACCGCCAGCGGGATCGACCACGTGCGCCGACTGCCCACCGACGACTGGCACTGCGCCACATAGTCGGTGTGCGGGACGACCTGGTTGAGGATCGGGATGTTCGCCACGCTGTTGTTGTTGGCGCTTCTGGCCGCGGACAGGTCCGTGGCGACCGCGTTTCCGCACCCGATCGAATGGCCGTTGCCGTCGGAAATCGACACCGGCGCCAACAGCCCGATCACGCCGGCCAGCAGCAGCACGGCGCCCACGGCCAGGATCAACCGTCGCACTGTCACGATCTCGCCTTCCTTCGTACAGGTTTTCGACCCCGGGAGATTAGCCGCTGGACAGGGCCGGTAAACCCCGTATCCGCCGGATTCAGCGGCCCGTTGATGGGTATTCCGCCGCGGTAACCGAGAGGGGGAACCAGGTGCTGATTGCGACGCGGGACGTGGCCGCGCCTTGCGAGCGGGTGTGGGAAGTGCTGGCCCAAGGGTGGACCTACACCCAGTGGGTGGTGGGCAACAGCCGCATGCGGGCCGTCGATCCGAATTGGCCGGAGCCCGGGTCCTCGATCAGGCACTCGATCGGGATTTGGCCGTTGGTGATCAACGACGCGACCGTGGTGGAGGAGAGCGAGCCGCCGCACAAGCTGGTGCTGTGCGCCCGCCTGGGGCCGCTGGGCGCCGCGCGGATCACGATGCTGCTGCACGAGACACCGCAGGGTTGCCGGGTGGAGATGATCGAGGTGCCCGTCGAAGGCCCGATGGGGGCCGTCCCCGATTCCGTCGCGTTGGCCGCGGCCTATCCGCGCAACAAGGAGTGCCTCTGGCGGCTGGGGGCCCTGGCGGAGCGCAAGGTGCCCAGCCAGGTGCAATGAGCGTGCGGGACACCGCCGACGCCGTCGTCATCGGGGCGGGACACCACGGCCTGGTCGCCGCCTCGATGCTGGCCGACGCGGGCTGGGACGTGTTGGTGCTGGAAGCCCAGCCCGAACCCGGCGGCGCGGTTCGCAGCGCCGAGCTCACGCCGGGATACATCACCGACCTGTTCAGCTCGTACTACCCGATGACGGTGGCCTCGCCGGCGATCGCCGCCCTGGGCCTGGAGGATCACGGCCTGCGCTGGTCGCACGCCCCGGTGGTGCTGGCGCATCCGCGCAGCGCGGCGGACGACGACCCGCCCATCGTGTATCACGACCCGGCGCGCACCGCGGCGGAATTCGCCCGCCGGGTGCCCGCCGACGGCGAAAACTGGTGGCGCCTGGTTCATTTGTGGGAGCGGATCAAGGCGCCGCTGCTGGACGCCATGTTGGCGCCCTTCCCGCCCGTGCGCCCCCTGCTGCGGCTGCTGACCAGGCTCGGCACGTCGGACGCGCTCCGGGTGGCGCGCCTGCTGGTGCAGCCCGCCAACACCATGGCGAGTGAGCTGTTCGCCGGCGAAGCGCCGCGAGTGTTGTTGCTGGGCAACGCAATGCACGCCGACGTCCCGCCGGACGCGCCGATCAGCGGCGCCATGGGATTCCTGATGACGATGCTGGCCCAGGACTGCGGGTGGCCGGTGCCGGTCGGGGGCTCGGGGCAGTTGACGGCCGCCCTGGTCAACCGTGCCCGCTCCGCGGGCGCGCGAATCGAGTGCAACCAGAACGTGTCCCGCATCCAGGTGCGGGATGGCCGCGCGGTCGGGGTGATTACGGCCGAGGGGCGCACGGTCGCGGCGCGGCGGGCTATCGTCGCCGACGTGACGGCCCCGCGATTGTTCTGCGACATGCTGCCGCCGGATGCGTTGCCGCCCAAGCTGTTACGCGACCTCGAGCACTTCATCTGGGACCCACCGGTGGTGAAGGTCAACTACGCCGTGGGAGCGCCCGTTCCGTGGCGGGCGAAGAACCTGCAGGGCGTGGGCACCGTCCATCTGGGCGCCGACGGTGACGGGCTGGTCCGCTGGATGGCCGACCTGAACACCCGGGTGGTGCCCGAGCATCCCTTCATGTTGCTGGGCCAGACCACCACGGCCGATCCGACCAGGTCCCCGAACGGCACCGAAAGTGTCTGGGCCTACACGCATCTGCCGCGCAACGTGGCCGACGACGCGTCGGCCGATCGGCTCGCCGAGGCGGTGGACCGGGTGATCGAGGAACACGCGCCGGGTTTCGGTTCGGCGGTCGTGGACCGCTGCGTTCAGCGCCCGTCAGACCTGGAGGCCAGCGACGCCAACCTGCACATGGGTGCGCTCAACGGGGGCACGGCGCAACTGCAGCAGATGCTGATCTTTCGCCCGGCGCCCGGCATGGGCCGGGCCGAAACCCCGGTGCGGGGGCTGTATCTGGGCAGTGCGTCGGCCACCCCGGGCGGCTCGGTGCACGGCGCCTGCGGGCGCAACGCAGCCAACGCCGCGCTGGCGGCGGATGGCGCGACCGGCTGGCCGCGCCGGACGGTGCAGCGAGCCGTGTTCTCGGTGATGACGGGTAAGCGCTAGCCGTCGAACGTCACACTGGCGTGACGTTCGAGCGCCAGTGCCACCCTGGCGTGACGTTCGACGCGTCAGCTGAGGCGCTAGCCGTTTGCTAGCCCTTTTCGGCGATGTCCTCGAGCACCGCGAACATGGTGCGGGTCGGCACGCCGGTGCCGCCCTTGGGCGTGTATCCCCACGGGCCGCTGGTGTTGTACGCCGGGCCGGCCACATCGATGTGCGCCCAGCCGACGCCGTCGGCGACGAATTCGCGCAGGAACACCCCGGCCACCAGCATGCCGGCGAAGCGCTGGCCGCTGATGTTGGACAGGTCGGCCACCGTGGACTTCAGGTCGTCTTTGAGTTCGTCGGGCAGCGGCATCGGCCAGGCGTTCTCGCCCACCCGCTGCGAGATGGCGGCGACCCGGTCGCGGAACTCGTCGCTGCCCATCACCCCGGGGATCCGGGCGCCCAACGCCACCGTCTGGGCGCCGGTCAGCGTGGAGGTCTCGATCAGGTAGTCGGGGTTGTCCTCACACGCCCGCACGATGGCGTCGGCCAGGATGAGCCGGCCCTCGGCGTCGGTGTTCTGCACCTCGACGGTGATGCCGCCGTACTGCGTCAGCACGTCACCGGGCCGCTGCGCCGTGCCCGACGGCATGTTCTCGGCCATCGGCACGGTGGCGATCACGTCGATCGGCAACCGCAGCTGCGCGGCCAGCGCCACCGTGGCGATGACCGCGGCTGCGCCGCCCATGTCCGAGGTCATGTAGTGCATCGACGCCGCCGGCTTGATCGAGATGCCGCCGGTGTCGAACGTGATGCCCTTGCCGACGAGCGCGACCTTCTTCGCCTGCTTCGGCTTCTTGGCCAGCTTCGAGCCCCGGTGGGTCAGCCGCACCAGCCGCGGCGGCCGCGACGAACCCTGGCCGACGCCGATCACCCCGCCGTAGCCCGCCTTCTGCAGCGCCTTGTCGTCGAGCACCTCCACCTCGAGGCCCACCGACTCGCCCAAAGCCCTTGCGCGTCGGGCGAATTCGGCGGGAAAGAGGTGGCTCGGGGGTGTGTTGACGAAGTCGCGGGCGGTGGCGACCGCGGTCGCCACGGCGGCGCCGTGCGCGCTGGCCGCTTTGGCGTCCTTCGAGGCGGACAGCACGGTGATCTTGCGCAGCCCGTTGTCTTTCGGCGCGGTCTTGCCGCTGCGGAAGTCGGTGAACCGGTAGCTGCCCAGGATCAGGCCCTCGACGGCCGCCGAGCAGACGTCGGCGCTGAAGTCGCCGGGCAGCGTCACGAACACCGCCTCGGCGGTGCCCAGCGACCGCGCCGCCACGCCGGCCGCGCGCCGGACGGTGTCCGCGGGCCACTCGGGTCGCGGCTTGCCCAGGCCGATCGTCAGCACGCTGGACACCGGCAGCGACGGCACGACCAGGCGGTGGACCTGCTCGCTGCCGCCGGTGGCGTCCAGTGCGCGCAGCCCGGACTCGATTTCGGTGACCGCCTCGGCCGGCAGCAGCGATTCGCCCGGGGCCACCGTCGCCCCCGGTCTGTCCTCGTCGCCGGTCGAGACGACGGGCACGATCAACACCGAAGAGCCCGCCCCGCGTTTCGGCAGCGATGTGGCGACGTTGACGGAGGGGCTGTCGTAGCTCAAATCGGCGGTCACGGGCATTCACCCTAATCGCCGGAGGCCGAGCCGAGACCGGCGGCGTCCCGACCGTGCAGCTCGAAGGCGATCGTGGGGGTGTCAAAACCTTTGAGCTCGAAGGGACCCCGCGGCGTCGCCGGCCAGCCCGGCAAGCGTTCGTGCAGCGCCGAATCGGCCAGGATCTGGCACGGGGCCGCGGCCCCGACCAGACGCGCCGCGAGGTTGACGGGGCTGCCGAAGTAGTCCCCGTTGATCGCCAGGACGGAGCCGAAGGCCAGGCCGGCGCGCACCTGCAGGCCCTCCTCGCGCGCCCGCGGATGGTTGACCAGGTCCACCGCCGCCTTGGCGAGGCGTTCGGGCGACGCGCTCACCCACATCACCTCGTCGCCGATGAACTTCACCACCCGGCCGCCGTCGCGATGCACCACGTCCGCGACGGTGCCGGCGAACTCGTTGAGCAACGCCGAAAGCTGCGCGGGGGTGAGCGCGCGGGTGAGCACGGTGAAACCGGACAGGTCCGCGAAACCGATGCCGCACACCACGCTTGCCGAGGTGTCGCGCAGGACGCCCTCGAAGTGGGTTCGGGCGCCGGTCAGATGATGCCGGTGGACGACGTCGATCAGCGCCGAAATCCGGGGGACGAACTCCGCCACCGCGCGGTACGCCTGCGCCGTGGCGAGTTCGTCGTTGGTGTAGGTCATCTGGATGTCCGGCGTCCCGGCCCGGATGGCCGTGGACTCGGCCTCCGCGAGCCGGGCCATCGCCGCGCCGAGCACCCGCAGCAATCCGAACGCGCCGTCCTCACCCACCACCGTCTTCAGGCCGACCCAGGTCGCCAGCGCGTCGACGTCGGCCTGGCTCAGCACCGGAACGTCGGGGCCGGCCACGGTGAGGCCGAGCAAACCCCACGCGTGGGTGACCTCCTCGGCCGTCAGGCCGAGTTGTTCGGCCGCTGTCGCGATCGTGTGGACCGGGCGCCCCGACCATTGCAGCACGTCACCGGCGAGGCCGAACAGCCGCCCACGCTGTTCGGCTTCCACCATCTCGTCGACGGTGAAGCCGAGTTCGTCCAGGTACTTGATCAGGTCGGCCCGCTCGCGCGCGTTCGCGATCCCGGCGGCCTCCAGCGCCGCGAAGTCCGGGGAATCGACCACCCACCCAAGTGTGCCAGCACCCGCGATTAGGGTGAACCGTCGTGACCGATGACCTACAGCATGGCCCGTTGGAAGACCGCCACCGCGCGTTGGGGGCCAGTTTCGCCGAGTTCAGCGGCTGGCTCATGCCCGTGTCGTATGCCGGCACCGTCAGCGAGCACAACGCCACCCGCAACGCGGTCGGTCTGTTCGACGTCAGCCACCTCGGCAAGGCGTTGATCCGCGGGCCGGGCGCCGCCGAATTCGTCAACTCGACGCTCACCAACGACTTGCGCCGCATCGGCCCGGGCAAGGCCCAATACACCTTGTGCTGCAACGAATCCGGCGGTGTCATCGACGACTTGATCGCCTACTACGTCGGCGACGACGAGATCTTCCTGGTGCCAAACGCCGCCAACACCGCCGCGGTGGTCGAGGCGCTGCAGGCGGCGGCCCCGACAGGTCTGACGATCACCAACGAGCACCGCTCGTACGCGGTGCTGGCGGTGCAAGGCCCGCGCGCGGCGGACGTGCTCGGCGGGCTGGGGCTGCCGACCGACATGGACTACATGGGCTACGCCGACGCCTCCTACGAGGGGGTGCCGGTGCGGGTGTGCCGGACCGGATACACCGGGGAGCACGGCTACGAGCTGCTGCCGCCCTGGGAATCCGCGGCGGTGGTGTTCGACGCGCTGGCCGCGGCGGTCGGCGCCGCCGGCGGCGAGCCCGCCGGCCTGGGCGCCCGCGACACGCTGCGCACCGAGATGGGCTATCCGCTGCACGGGCACGAACTGGCGCTGGACATTTCGCCGCTGCAGGCCCGATGCGGCTGGGCGATCGGATGGAAGAAGGACGCGTTCTTCGGCCGGGACGCGCTGCTGGCCGAGAAGGCGGCCGGGCCGCGACGGCTGCTGCGCGGATTGCGGATGGTCGGCCGCGGTGTGCTGCGGCCCGGTCTGACGGTGCTCGCCGGCGAGGCGCCGGTCGGGGTCACCACCTCGGGAACCTTCTCCCCGACGCTGCAAGTCGGCATCGCGCTGGCGCTCATCGACGCCGGCGCCGAGGTCGAGGACGGCCAGCGGGTCACCGTCGACATTCGCGGGCGCGCCGCGGAGTGCGAAGTCGTGCGGCCGCCCTTCGTCGAAGCGAAGACCCGTTAGTGCCGCCGCTTCAGATGAAAAGCCCGGTCGCAGGCGGATATACAATCGCCCCATGACCAGCGGCTCCCTCGAGTTCACGGTTTCGCGTTCGGCCAACCCCGCGACCGACGCCGAACGTGGATCCATCCTGGCCGAGCCCGGTTTCGGCAAGCACTTCACCGACCACATGGTGTCGATCGACTACGACGACGAGCGGGGCTGGCACGACGCGCGGGTCATCCCGTACGGCCCGATCGAACTCGACCCCTCGGCGATCGTGCTGCACTACGCGCAGGAGATCTTCGAAGGGCTCAAGGCGTACCGCTGGGCGGACGACTCGATCGTGTCGTTCCGCGCCGAGGCCAACGCCGCGCGGTTGCGGTCGTCGGCGCGGCGCCTCGCGATGCCCGAACTGCCCGACGAACTGTTCATGGGCTCGCTGTGCCAGCTCATTGCCGTCGACAAGCCCTGGGTCCCCGCGGCCGGCGGCGAAGATGCCTTGTATCTGCGCCCATTCATGATCGCCACCGAGCCCGGATTGGGCGTGCGGCCATCCAAGCGGTATCGGTACCTGCTGATCGCGTCACCGGCCGGCGCCTACTTCAAGGGCGGCATCAACCCCGTCACCGTCTGGGTGTCGACGGACTACGTGCGAGCCAGCCCGGGCGGCACCGGCGCGGCGAAGTTCGGCGGCAACTACGCCGCCTCGCTGCTGGCGCAGGCCGAGGCCGCCGCCCACCAGTGCGACCAGGTGGTGTGGCTGGACGCCGTCGAACGGCGCTTCGTCGAGGAGATGGGCGGCATGAACATCTTCTTCGTGTTCGGCAGCGGCGGGTCGGCGCGGTTGGTCACCCCGGAGCTGTCCGGTTCGCTGTTGCCGGGGATCACCCGGGATTCGTTGCTGCAGTTGGCAATTGACGCCGGTTTCTCGGTCGAGGAACGCAAGATCGACATCGACGAATGGCAGAAGAAGGCCGCCGCCGGCGAGATCACCGAGGTGTTCGCGTGCGGTACCGCCGCCGTCATCACCCCGGTCTCGAAGGTGAAGTACGGCGACACCGACTTCACCGTCGCCGACGGCCAGCCGGGCGAGGTGACGATGGCGCTGCGCGACACGCTGACCGGGATCCAGCGCGGGACGTTCGCCGACACCCACGGCTGGATGGCGCGGCTGGGCTAGGCCCTCGCCGGGTCGTCGGCCGTGAAGTTGGTTTCACGTTCGGCCGCGAGCGTGAAGATACTTCACACTCGCCGGCGAGCCGGGCGCTCGCCCGCTAGAACCGCACCAGCCCGGCGAGCGCCACGGCGCTCACCGTCGTGGTCAGCTCGATCGCCGCGCCCAGCACGTCGCCGGTGATGCCGCCGAATCGGCGCACGCAATGCCGCACCAGCACCGCGCCGCAGACCAGGCCCGCCAGCACCGCCACCGGCCCCTGCCACGCCCGCGGTCCGGCCGCCAGCGCGGCGACCAGCAGCGCGGCGACCCAGCCGGCCGCGACGGCCACCGGCTGGCTGCCCGCGACCCGCGCGCCCAGCGCGCTGCCCGCGGCCGCGGGCACCGACCGTCGGCTGGCCACCACCGCGGCCACCCGGCCGGCGGCGACCGCCACGGCGATGCCGGTGAGCCCCGGCCTGCCCGCCGCCCCGAGCGCCGCGAACGCCAGCCCCTGCAGCGTGACCGTCAAGGCGACGGCCGCCGCGCCGAACGGGCCGGTCGACCCGTCGCGCATCACCGCCAGGGCGCGCTCGGGCGGCCCGTAACAGCCCAACCCGTCGGCGGTGTCGGCGACACCATCGATGTGCAGGCCGCGGGTCGCCAACAGCAGCGCCGCGACCGCGAGCAGGCCCGAGAGCGCAGAGGACGGCCCGAAGGCGTGAGCCCCGCCCCACGTCACCGCGGCGGCGAGCGCACCAAGGCCTGCGCCAACCACGGGCAGCGCCGTCATGGCGCCGCGGCCCATCGCGGCACCGCGCGAACGGGGGACGGGCAGGACCGTGCCGAACGCGAAAGCCGTTGCCAGCGAACGCATCACGGCGGGGGAGCGGCCCGATCGGACACGCCGGCCTGGGTGAACGTGGCCATCGACGACAGCGTCGCCACCGCGGCGCGCAGCACCGGCAGCGCCAGCGCCGCGCCGCTGCCCTCGCCCAACCGCATCCGCAGGTCCAGGATCGGCTCGAGGCCGAGCTCGGTCAGCGCCAGCGCATGACCGGGCTCGGTGGACCGATGGCCGGCCTGCCACCACAGCCGGGCGTTGGGCGCCAGCCGCTCGGCCACCAGGGCGGCGGCCGTCACCGCCATCCCGTCGAGCAGCAGCGGGGTGCGCCGCACCGCGGCCTGCGCGCAGAAGCCCGCCATCGCGGCAAGGTCGGCGCCGCCCCCGCAGCGCAGCAACGCCACCGGGTCCGGCAGCACGCGCGACGTCCGGAACAGGGCGTCGCGCACCGCGGCCGTCTTGCGCGCCCAGCCGGCGTCGTCGATCCCGGTGCCGAAGCCCACCACCGCGACCGGCTCCGCGTTCGTCAGCGCCGCCACCAATACCGCGGCCGGGGTGGTGTTCCCGATGCCCATGTCCCCGGCGATCAGCAGGTCGGCCCCGGCGTCGACCTCCTCGTCGGCGATGGCCCGGCCCGCGGCGATCGCGGCGAGGGTCTCGGCTTCGGACAACGCGTCCTCGACGGCGATGTCGCCGCTGCCGCGCCGCACCTTGTGGGCGCCGATCCGGTCCGCCGGTGCGTCACCGTCAACCGCCAGGTCCGCGACGCGCACGGTCGCGCCGGCGAGGTCGGCCAGCACATTGATGGCCGCGCCGCCGGCCTCGAAGTTGGCGACCATCTGCGCGGTCACCTCCGGCGGGTAGGCCGACACCCCGGACCGCGCCACACCGTGGTCACCCGCGAACACCACCACCCGGGCGCGTTCGAATTGCCTTGGTGGGCAATGCCCTTGGCACGACGCGATCCACACCGACAGGTCTTCGAGGCGTCCCAGCGCCCCCCGCGGCTTGGTCAGTTCGTCCTGGCGGGCGCGGGCGGCGGCGGCGACGCCCGAGTCGGGCGGCGACACCGGGGCGAACTCCATCACGTCACCGACGGCTTGATCGGCACCGCCTGCCCGGCGACCACCAGCACCACCCGGTCGCAGAGCTCGGCGACGCGCTGGTTGAGGCTGCCCAATTCGTCGGCGAACCGGCGCCCGGACGCGGTGGGCGGCACGACGGTCAGCCCGACCTCGGGGCTGACCAGCACCAGCGTGGAGTTGAAGGCGCCGACGGCGGCGAGCATGGCTTCGATGGGCGCCGCGACCGACCCGCCGTCCCACCCGTGGTGGCGGTCCAGCGTGCCGGTGAGCCAGGAGCCCAGGTCGTCGACGAGGGTCGGGGTGTCCGGCGCCGCGCGCAATTGGCCTGCGATGTCGCCGGTTTCGACCGTCGACCAATGGCCGGGCCGGCGGCCGCGGTGCTCGGCGACGCGGTCCGCCCAGCCCGCATCGTCGTCGCCGGCCGGGCCGGGGGCCAGATAACAAACCGGACGGCCCGCCGGCAGCGTCGCGGCGATGGCGTCCTCGGCCCACCGGGATTTGCCCGATCGGATCCCGCCGAGCACCAGCGTGCGCGCCGCGCTCAGGCGGGCCTACTTGACATCGGCGCCGCGCTTGACTTGGGGCCGCGGGGTCCGCAGCCGTCGCATCTGCGAGGCCCGGCTGGCGGCGTACAGGCCCAGCTTCCAACGGCTTTCGGTGTTGTCCGGGAACTTCGCGTCCACCAGCTTGCTCACCCTGCGGCCCAGCAGCAGCCCGTCGACCAGCATCACCGCCATCAGCAGCAGCATCGCCGGGGAGACGTAGAGCTGCAGCTGCGGGGTGGTGAACAGGGCGAACATCAAGAACAACGTCGCCGGCATGAACAGGCCCAGCAGGTTGCGCCGGGCGTCCACCACGTCGCGCACGTAGCGCCGGACCGGGCCCTTGTCGCGCGGCAGCAGGTATGCCTCGTCGCCGGCCATCATGCGCTCCCGGCGATCGGTCATCTTGGCGCGGTTGGCGGCCCGGTCGGCCCTGCGCTCTTCGCGGCTGAGCTTGGGACCGGCCATCGATTTGCGGCGGGCCCGCGCCTCGGACGCGGTCATTGGTGCGGGCGCGACCGGACCCTTCCGCGCGGTGCGCCGCGCCTCGTTGCGCTTCGGCGTGGGCCGGCCCTTGGGGCTCGTCCCACGCCCGCCACGCGACGTCGTCTCGGGGGCGCCGCCGGCATCGAGCGCGGCAGCGCCCTCGTCAAGGTCCTCGTCCTGGCCCTTCTTACGGCCCATCAACTTCACAGAGGCCAGGTTACTTCGCGAATGAGCCGCCCCGGAATTGGCTTGGAATGCCTTGCTATTAGACCTGCGTCAGCGCCTCGGTTGGCCCTACTCTTACCAGTGATGAACGGCTGCCTGTGATGGACGACGGCACCATGGCCTCGGATGATGCTGCTTTGGGCCTCGCTCCCGGCCGTCTGCAGCTGCCGGCCATGCTCGTCCTGGTCGCCCCCGATTGTTACGGCGACAGCATGACGGCCGTGGAGGCCGCCGCGGCCATTGCGACGGGGTGGACCCGATGCCGGCCGGGCGATCGGTTCATCGTCGCCCCGCAGTCCGACGGCGGCCCCGGATTCGTCGAGGTGCTCGCCAGCCGGCTGGGCAAGGCCCGGCGGCTGCGGGTGTCCGGTCCGCTGTCCACCATGGTCGAGGCCGCGTGGGTGTTCGACCCCGCCACGACGACCGCCTATCTGGAATGCGCGCAGGCGTGCGGCCTGGCCCTACTGGGCGGTCCGCCCACCCCGGAGACGGCGATGGCGGCCCACAGCAGGGGAGTGGGGCAGCTGATCGCCGAGGCGCTGCGGGCCGGGGCGACGCGCATCGTGGTCGGGCTGGGCGGCAGCGCCTGCACCGACGGCGGGCAGGGCATGATCGCCGAACTCGGCGGCCTGGACTCCGCCCGTCGCCAGCTGGCCAACGTGGAGCTCATCGCCGCCTCCGACACCGAATACCCGCTGCTCGGGCCCTGGGGTGCGGCCAGGGTCTTCGGCCCGCAGAAGGGCGCGGACACGGTCACCGTCGCCGCGTTGGAGGTCCGCCTGCAGGCGTGGGCGCTGATCCTGGAAGCGGTCGCCGGCCGCGACGTGAGCTCCGAACCGGGCGCGGCCGCGGCCGGCGGCATCGGCGCCGGGCTGCTGGCGCTGGGCGGCCGGTGCGAGTCGGGCGCGGCGATCATCGCCCATCACACCCGCCTGGCCGACGACCTGGACATGGCGGAGCTGATCGTCACCGGGGAGGGCCGGTTCGACGAGCAGTCGCTGCACGGCAAGGTGGTGGGCTATCTCGCCGACGCCGCCCGGCCGCGGGGAGTGCCGGTGATCGTGCTGGCCGGCCAGGTGGGACTGGACAACGCCACGGTCCGGTCGGCGGGCATCATGGCCGCCCTTTCCATCGCCGAGCACGCCGGCTCGGTGCGGCTGGCGCAGGCCGACGCGGCCAATCAGCTCATGGGTCTGGCATCCGTCGTGGCCTCGCGACTCGGGAATAGCGGTCCTGCAAGGTACCGTTGAGCTAGTGGACTTTCTCGGGCCCAGCCTGAAGACCCAGCCAACGAGAGGCATGTAGGAGAAGCAATGACGGTGCAAAACGAGTCGAACGCCAAGACGCACGGCGTGATCCTGACCGAGGCCGCCGCCACCAAGGCAAAGTCCCTGCTCGACCAGGAGGGGCGGGACGACCTGGCGTTGCGGATCGCGGTCCAGCCTGGCGGGTGCGCAGGCCTGCGCTACAACCTCTTCTTCGACGACCGGACGCTCGACGGCGACCTGACCGCGGACTTCGGCGGCGTGACGTTGACGGTCGACCGGATGAGCGCGCCGTACGTGGAGGGCGCGTCCATCGACTTCGTCGACACCATCGAGAAGCAGGGCTTCACGATCGACAACCCCAACGCCACCGGGTCCTGCGCCTGCGGCGACTCGTTCAACTGACCGGGTAACGCCCGCTCAGTACGAGCCGCCGGTGCGCAGCACGTACGAGCACACCATGATCTGGCCCCGCTGGAACAGCAGCTGGGCGACGCCCTGCAGTTCACCGCGCATCGGGCCCCCCGCCGCGGGCGACGCCTTCATCGTGAACAGCGCCTGGGCCTGGTACTGCGACAGGTAGACGATCTTGTCGATCGAGGTCACCTCGACCTCGGAGAACTGCTTGCGGAACGCGTCGCTGCTCAACTTGGCCAGCGCCTGGTCGGACCGTTTGTCGCGGACGCCGTCGTACATGCCGCACAGCGCGTTGCGTTCGATCTCCTCGATGTCGCGGTGATCCAAGGCGTCCAGATACCCCTGGATCGCCGTCTTGGCGGCGCCCTCGGAGAACGTGGCGCCGGTGTTGGCCCCGTTGGTGCGCACGCCGTAGACGATCGCCACGGTCAGGGCCGCCACCAGGGCCACGGCCAACAGCAGGCCGATGATCAACCGCCGCTTGGACCGCCGCTGCGGGTAGGGCATCGGCGGCGGTGCCTGCCCGGCATAATCGGCGGGGGCCGCGCCACCGGCGCGGGGGTCGTCGGGAAACTCGAGCGGCTGAGACTCCGCTGGCTCGGGTCCGCTGCCGCCGACGGTGTGGTTCGGCGAGTGCGGACCTGCCATCGTGGTCTCCTACGGTGGTAGACGGGACGTATCGACGGGCTGGGTGCGGTATACCCCGACCGAGCATCGTGTCCCGGCGACTTGAGCGAGTTCCCTAGGGAGGCTAGCGCACCGCTTCGCGCCGACGGTGGACACAGCAACGGTCCAGGCGCGTGCGTAAGCTAGATAACCTTACTAACGAAGGGCGGAGACATTCGTGACGATCGCGGTGACAGGTTCGATTGCGACCGACAATTTGATGCGGTTCCCCGGCAAGTTTTCCGAACACCTGCTGGCTGAGCATCTGCAGAAGGTATCGCTCAGTTTTCTGGTCGACGACCTGGTGATCCACCGCGGCGGCGTGGCGGGCAACATCGCCTACGCCATCGGCGTGCTCGGCGGTGACGTGGCGCTGGTCGGCGCGGCCGGCGACGACTTCGACGACTACCGGCACTGGCTGCAGTCGCACAACGTCAACTGCGACAACGTGCTCATCTCGAAGACGGCGCACACCGCGCGCTTCACCTGCACCACCGACGAGGACATGGCCCAGATCGCGTCGTTCTACCCCGGCGCGATGTCGGAGGCCCGCAACATCAAGCTCGCCGACGTGGTGTCGTCCATCGGCGAGCCGGACCTGGTGATCATCGGGGCGAACGACCCTGACGCGATGGTGGTGCACACCGAGGAGTGCCGCAAGCTGGGCCTGGCCTTCGCCGCCGACCCGTCCCAGCAGCTGCCCCGCCTGTCCGGTGACGAGATCGACAAGCTCGTCGACGGGGCCGCCTACCTGTTCACCAACGACTACGAGTGGGAGCTGCTGCTCAACAAGACCGGCTGGTCGGAAGCCGACGTGCAGGGCAAGGTCGGGCTGCGGGTGACCACGCTGGGACCCAAGGGCGTCGACATCGTCGAGCCCGACGGCACGACGACCCACGTCGACGTGGTGCCCGAAACCAGCCAGACCGACCCCACCGGCGTCGGCGACGCGTTCCGCGCGGGCTTCCTCACCGGACGCAGCGCCGGCCTGAGCCTGGAACGCTCCGCGCAGCTGGGTTCGCTGGTCGCCGTGCTGGTGCTGGAATCCACCGGAACGCAGAACTGGGACTGGAACCGCGAGACCGCGGTGAGCCGGTTGGCGGGCGCCTACGGCGACGACGCGGCCAACGAGATCGCCGCGGTGCTGGCCTGAACCTGGCCGCCTAATCGAGTGTGCGCTCTTGGCTTCGCGCGTGCGCTGAGGGCGCGAAATTCGAGAAATCTCCGCCCAGGACGCACGCTCGAAGCCCTCATCGCACGCTCTTCGTAAAGCCGACGGCCTCAGAGCTGGAGGGGATGCGGCGGGGGCAGAACCCTCAGAGCTGGACGGGGTAGACCGGCTCGCTGATCTGCGGCACCACGCTGTGTTCGACGAAGATCGCGTGCCAGAGCATGAAGATCAGCAGCGTCCACAGCCGGCGGCTGTGATCGCTGACGCCGTTGCGGTGCTCGTCGAGCATGCGCCCTACGGCCGGCAGGTCGACGAGGTGACCGGCCTGCGAGGACGCCACCAACCCGTAGGCCCAGTCCAGCAATTCGCCCGCGCGCAACCAATGCCGGATCGGCACCGGGAACCCGAGCTTGGGCCGGTGCAGCACGTGCGCGGGAACGATGGGCTCAAGCGCCCGCCGCAGCGCGTACTTGGTGGTGGTGCGGGTGATCTTGGCCTCGACGGGCAGCCGCGAGGCGACGGCGAACACCTCGGGATCCAGGAACGGCACCCGCAGCTCCAGCGAGTTGGCCATCGTCATCTTGTCCGCCTTGACCAGGATGTCGCCGCGCAGCCAGGTGAACAGGTCGATGTGCTGCATGCGCGCCACCGGGTCCCAGCCCTTCGACTGTGCGTACACCGAAGCGGTGACGTCGGTGTGGGTCCATTCCTCGCGGAAGCCGGGCAGCACGTCGCGCAGCTGGGCGTCGGAGAAGCTGCGGGCGTTGCCGTAATAGCGCTCCTCGAGGGTCAGCGAGCCGCGGTGCAGCAGGCTCTTGCCCCGCATCCCCTCCGGCAGCGGCTTGGACACCTTGCCCATCGACCGCCGCAGCGGCCGCGGCAGGTAGTCGAACGGCTTGAGCGACAACGGTTCCCGGTAGATCGTGTAGCCGCCGAACAGTTCGTCGGCCCCCTCCCCGGACAGCACCACCTTGACGTGCTTGCGGGCCTCACGGGCGACGAAGAACAGCGGCACCAGCGCGGGGTCGGCCACCGGTTCGTCGAGATACCAGACGATTTCGGGCAGGGCCGCGACGAATTCGTCCGGGTGCACCACCTTTGCGATGTGGCGGGCGCCGATCGCCTCGGCGGAGGCCACCGCGACGTCGATCTCGGAGAAACCCTCCCGCTCGAAACCGGTGGTGAAGGTGATCAGCTTGGGGTTGTGCCGGATGGCCAGCGCCGCGATCGCGGTGGAGTCGATGCCGCCGGACAGAAACGCCCCGACGGTGACGTCGGCGCGCATGTGCTTGGCCACCGAGTCCTCGAGCACCGCGGTGATCTCGTCGTAGCGGACCTGTTCGGTGTCCCGGCTCATCGGCACCGCGGCGAACCTCGGCACGAAATAGCGGGTGACCTCCGGCGGCCGCCCGGCCGTGATCCGCGCGTAGCAGCCCGATTCGAGCCGGCGCACCCCGCGGTGCAGCGTCTCGGGCTCGGGCACGTACTGCAGCACGGTGTAGTGCTGCACGGCCCGCCGATCGATCCCGGTGTCGAACCCGACCAGTTCGGCGAGGTCCAGCAGGCATTTCTTCTCACTGGCCACCGCGGTGCCCCCGGCGCCGGTCGCCATGAAGAGCGGCTTGATGCCGAATGGGTCTCGGGCGCAGAACAATTCGAGCGTGGCGGTGTCCCACAGGGCGAAGGCGAACATGCCGCGTAGCCGGGTGAGCACGTCGGCGCCCCAGTAGTGGTATCCGGCGACGATGGCCTCGGCGTCGCCGTCGGTGGCGAAGGCGGCGCCGTGCGCGGTGGCCAGCTCGTCGCGCAGCTCGAGGTAGTTGTAGATCTCGCCGTTGAACACCAGCACGTAGCGGTCGGGCGCCTCCGGCGGACCCCACCGCAGCGGCTGGTGCGAATGCGCGATGTCGATGATCGACAGCCGGTTGAAGCCGAACACGACGGCCCCGTCGGCGCCCGGGTCGGTCCAGGTGCCCGGCTCGTCGGGGCCGCGGTGGCGCATCAGATGCGACGCGCGGGCGATCGCACCGTCGGCCCGGGCGGCGGCGTCGGCGCCGGCACCGTCCGGGGCGGCGACAAACGCCAGCAGACCACACACGGCGCCCCAGTATGCCGCACTCCGGGCACGCCCGTGGCGGTCGCACCCGGCACGTCGTGCGGGGCCGGTGGGCCGGGGTTTCGTCGCTCGGGTCAGCGGCGTGGTCTACGCTGCGTAGTATTCGATATCCGAGCAGGAGGCGCCAACGTGACACCTCGCGAGCAGGCCCGTTCGCAACGTTTGTCGCAGGGCAGGTTTGACAGCCTTTCTGGCCGCCGTTCCGGGGGCGTTCGGCGGGGTCGGTCCCGTCGTCTGCGGCCGCTGGCGCTGGCCGCGACGTTCGGCGTGTTGGCGGTCACCCTGAGCGGATGCAGCTGGTCGGACGTGCTGGGCCTCGGCTGGCCCAAGGGCATCACCCCGCAGGCCCAGATCAACCGCGAGCTGTGGGTCGGGGCGACGATCGCCTCTCTGGTCGTCGGGGTGATCGTGTGGGGCTTGATCTTCTGGGCGTCGGCCTTCCACCGCAAGAAGGCCACCGACACCGAGCTGCCGCGCCAGTTCGGCTACAACATGCCGCTGGAGCTGGTGCTCACGGTGACGCCGTTCCTGATCATCTCGGTGCTGTTCTACTTCACGGTCGTGGTGCAGGAGAAGATGCTGCACGTCGACAAGGACCCGGAGGTGGTGGTCGACGTCACCGCCTTCCAGTGGAACTGGAAGTTCGGCTACCAGCGCGTCGACTTCAAGGACGGCACGCTGACCTACGACGGTGTCGATCAGGCGCGCAAGAACGCGATGGTCTCCAAGCCCGAGGGCAAGGACGCGCACGGTGAGGAGCTCGTCGGACCGGTCCGCGGGCTCAACACCTCGGACCGCACCTACCTGAACTTCGACAAGGTCGAGATCCTGGGCACCAGCGACGAGATCCCGGTGCTGGTGTTGCCGACCGGCAAGCGCATTCAGTTCCGGTTGGCCTCGGCCGACGTCATCCACACGTTCTGGGTGCCCGAGTTCCTGTTCAAGCGCGACGTGATCCCCAACGCCGAGGCGAACAACTCGGTGAACGTCTTCCAGGTGGACGACATCAGCAAGGCCGGGGCTTTCGTCGGGCACTGCGCCGAGTTCTGTGGCACGTATCACTCGATGATGAACTTCGAGGTTCGGGTGGTGCCGCCCAACGACTTCAAGGCTTACCTGCAGCAGCGGATCGACGGTAAGAGCAACGCGCAGGCATTGCAGGCGATCGGTCAGGCGCCGCTCGCGGTGACCACCCACCCGTTCGACACCAAGCGCGGTCAGTTGGCCGGAAGCCAGTAGGTTAGGACACCAAATGCATATTGAAGCCAGGCTTTTCGAATTCGTCGCCGGGTTTTTCATTTTGGTTGCGGTGCTTTATGGCGTGCTGACAGCGCTTTTCGCCACCGGTGGCGAGGAGTGGGCCGGCACGACCGCGCTGGCGCTGACCGGTGGCCTGGCGTTGATCGTGGCCACCTTCTTCCGGTTCGTGGCGCGTCGCATCGACACCCGGCCCGAGGACTACGAAGGCGCCGAGATCAGCGACGGAGCAGGTGAATTGGGCTTCTTCAGCCCGCACAGCTGGTGGCCGATCCTGATCGCGTTGTCGGCATCGGTTTCCGCTGTCGGTATCGCGTTGTGGCTGCCGTGGCTGATCGCCGCGGGCGTGATGTTCGTCCTCGCGTCGGTCGCGGGATTGGTCTTCGAGTACTACGTCGGTCCCGAGAAGCACTGATTCGTATCCATAAAGGTCACAATCAGATCACGTGATCTGTGGCCGCTTCGCCAAGACTTCTTTGCCCCCCTGCGTTCGGTAGTGTTTTGCCCAGGCAATTGACAATTTTTCAAGCGCGCGCGCAACGGTATGGCCGCGGGGCCCCGCGCGCTGGTGAGGCAGTCGGACAGGGCAGGCAGAGATGAGTGGGCCGAAACCCCCGGAATGGGAACCTGAGGAACCCGATTCCGTGAACGAGGCTCCCCACCAACCGGATTCCGCCGACGAGCCCGCGAACGCCCACGAAGCCACGGCGGACGACGAGCTCGAACCGTTCGACGACGGCGCCGAGCCGGAGGCCGACCAGACGGGCCAGACCGACGCCTATTCCCGGGCCTATTCGGCCCCGGAGTCCGAGCACTTCATCAGCGGGCCCTACCTGCCGGCCGACCTCAGGCTCTACGACTACGACACCTTCGACGAGTCGGACGAGGCGGAGGACGAACACGCCGCCCCGCGCTGGCCGTGGGTGGTCGGGGTCGCCGCGATAGTGGCCGCAATCGCGCTCGTGGTGTCGGTGTCGCTGCTGTTCGCGCGCACCGACACCACCAAGCTGGCCAACCCCAACACCACCACGTCCGGCGAAATGGTGTCGTCGCCGCGGCGGTACGCCGAATACCTGCTGACCATCAGCAGCTCGTCTGCGGTGCGTCGTTGGTGTTCGACGAGAGGACCGTTCCGTCGCTCGTCGTGATCGAGCAGTTGAGCCGGCTGACCCGGAAGAGGCTGGACGCCTCGACGGAGCCCACGTCGGACTGCGAGATCGGCGTGACCGTCATCGACCACGGGATGTACACGTTGTGCTGCGTACGCCGCCGCCCGGACGCGTCGACGTAGGTCACCGAGATGATGTCCCCGGGCGCCTTGGTGCCGGTGACCGAGTAGGTCACCTGCCGCGGGCCGGCCGGGGTGAACTGGTCCGGATGGGAACGGAAACGTCAGCACGTGATGACCGTCATCGGGGCCGACGTACGCGGTCAGAAAG
>NZ_LZIX01000185.1:0-11511 GCF_001666955.1 Mycobacterium sp. E735
GGCCGTCCTGGACCGCGTGATGCGGGGCAAGCCGTTCAGCAGTCGGCACCGCATCATCGACACCGGGGGCCGCACCCTGTGCGTCGTCGTCGCGGGCGACCGGATGCTCGACGACCACGGCACGGTGATCGGGACGTCCGGGTTCTACGTCGACGTCACCGACTCGCTGCAGACCGACATCAACAACGTCCTGTCGGCGGTGGCCGACGCCCGCGCCCGCATCGAGCAGGCCAAGGGCGTGCTGATGGCCGCCTACGACATCTCCGCCGAGCGGGCGTTCGACATCCTGGTGTGGCGCTCCCAGGAAACCAACCTGAAGCTGCGCGACCTCGCCAGCCGCTTCCTGGACGCCGTGGCCAGCAAGGCGTCGGCGGAGACCCAGAGCGAAGTCGACCGGGCGCTGCTGACCCTGGAGTAGCCGCAGTAGGGTCGGGCCAGTGGCGCACCTATTGGGAGCCGAGGCCATCCGCCTCGAATATCCGACCCAGCTGGTATTCGATTCGGTCACGCTGGGCGTGAACGACGGCGCGCGCATCGGCATCGTCGGCCGCAACGGGGACGGAAAGTCCAGCCTGTTGCGGCTGCTCACCGGCCAGCTGCGGCCCGACTCGGGCCGCGTGACCCGCCGCAGCGGCTTGCGCGTCGGCGCGCTCAGCCAGGCCGACACCCTGGACCCGGCCCACACGGTGGGCTGGACGCTGGTCGGCGAGGCGGCCGAACACCAGTGGGCCGGCGACCCCCGGGTCCGCGACGTGGTCGCCGGCCTGGTCTCCGACATCGATTGGGACGCAGCGATATCCACGCTCAGCGGGGGCCAGCGCCGGCGGGTGCAGCTGGCCCGGCTGCTGGTCGGCGAGTGGGACGTCATCGCCCTCGACGAGCCCACCAACCATCTCGACATCGAGGGCATCACCTGGCTGGCCGACCATCTCAAACAGCGCTGGGCGCGCAACACCGGCGGGCTGCTGCTGGTGACGCACGACCGCTGGTTTCTCGACGAGGTCGCCACGACGACGTGGGAGGTGCACGACGGGATCGTGGAGCCGTTCGAGGGCGGCTACGCGGCGTACGTGCTGCAGCGCGTCGAACGGGACCGGATGGCCGCCACCGCGGAGGCCAAGCGGCAGAACCTGATGCGCAAGGAGCTGGCGTGGCTGCGTCGCGGCGCGCCGGCCCGCACCTCGAAGCCCAAGTTCCGCATCGAGGCGGCCAACCAGCTGATCGCCGACGTGCCGCCGCTGCGCAACACCGTCGAGCTGGCCAAGCTGGCCACCGCCCGGCTCGGGAAGGACGTCGTCGATCTGCTCGACGTGTCGGTCTCGTTTGACGGCCGTCCGGTGCTGCGCGACGTCGAATGGCGGATCGCCCCGGGCGAACGCACCGGCATCGTCGGCGCCAACGGCGCCGGGAAGTCGACGCTGCTCGGGCTGATCGCCGGGACCATCGCGCCGGACGCCGGACGGGTAAAGCGCGGCAAGACCGTTCAGCTGGCCGTGCTCGACCAGCAGGGCGACGCCCTGGCCGGCCTCACCGACGACCGCATCGCCGACGTCCTGGCCCGGTTGCGCGGCGGCTACGAGGTCGAGGGCCGCGAGGTGACGCCGGTCCAGCTGCTGGAACGGCTGGGGTTCGGGCGCGGCCAGTTGTCCGCGCGCATCGGCGAGCTCTCCGGCGGGCAGCGGCGGCGGTTGCAGCTGATGCTCACGCTGCTCTCCGAGCCGAACGTGTTGCTGCTCGACGAGCCGACCAACGACGTCGACACCGACATGCTCACCGCGATGGAAGACCTGCTCGACTCGTGGGCCGGAACCTTGATCGTCGTCTCGCACGACCGCTACCTGCTCGAGCGGATCACCGATCAGCAGTACGCCGTTCTCGACGGCCGGTTGCGGCACCTGCCCGGTGGCATCGACGAGTACCTGCGGCTGGCGGCGCGCGAGGCCGGCGCCGCGGCGGACGGCGGCCCGGCGCCCGCGGAGCCGCAAGGCATGTCCGGGGCGCGGCGCCGGGCCACCGAGAAGGAGCTGGCCGGCGTCGACCGCCAGCTCGCCCGGCTGGCCGACCGGATCGCGGACAAACACCACGAACTCGCCCGCCACGACCAGTCGGACCATGTCGGCATCACGCGGCTCACCCGGGAATTGCGGGCGCTCGAGGACGAGGTCGCCGAGACGGAGGGCCGCTGGCTGGAGCTGTCGGAGGCGCTGGAATGACGCCCGTGCGGTACCGGCCCGGCGAGGCATTGCTGGCGCTGTACCGGCGGCGCGGCCCGGTCATCAACTCCGGCGTCGGTCGGCACGGTTACACCTACCTGCTGGGCGCCGAGGCGAACAAGTTCGTGTTCGCCAACGCCGACGCGTTCAGCTGGCGGTTGACGTTTCAGAACCTCGCCATCGTCGACGGCCCCACCGCGTTGATCGTCAGCGACGGCGACGATCACCGGCGCCGGCGCAGCGTCGTCGCGCCCGGGCTGCGGCACCGCCAGATCCAGGACTACGTCGCCACCATGGTGTCCACCATCGACGCCGTGATCGACGGCTGGCGGCGCGGGCAGCGGCTGGACATCTACTCCGCGTGCCGTTCGGCGGTGCGGCGCAGCACCGCCGAGAGCCTGTTCGGCCCGCGCCTGGCCACCCATTCGGACTTTCTGGGCGAACAGCTGCAGCCGCTGCTGAACCTGACTCACCAACTGCCGCAGTCGGTTGCGCTGCAACGGCGGCTCAACGCACCGGGGTGGCGACGGGCGGTGGCCGCCCGGAAACGCATCGACGCCCTGGTCGACGAGCAGGTCGCCGCCGCGCGGGCCGAGCCCCGGCCCGACGACCACATGCTGACGATGCTGATAAACGGTCGCGGAGACGAGGGTTATGCGCTGGGCGACAACGAGATTCGCGATGCTGTCATCTCACTGATCACCGCCGGCTACGAGACCACCAGCGGCGCGCTGGCATGGGCGATCTACACGCTGCTCTCCGTGCCGGGCGCGTGGGACACCGCGGCCCGCGAAGTGGCACGCGTGCTCGGCGGACGGCCGCCGTGCGCGGCCGACCTGACCGCGTTGACCTACCTCAACGGGGTCGTGCAGGAAACCCTGCGGCTCTACCCGCCCGGCGTGATCTCGGCGCGCAAGGTGATCCGCGAGATCTCCTTCGACGGCCACCGCATACCGGCGGGCCGGCTGCTCATCTTCAGCCCATACGTCACGCATCGCATCCCCGAAATCTGGCCCGGGCCAACGCAATTCCGGCCGGAGCGGTGGGACCCCGACGCCCCGGGCTACCGCAAGCCCGCCCCACACGAGTTCATTCCGTTCAGCGGGGGCCTGCACCGCTGCATCGGCGCGGCCATGGCCACCACCGAGATGACCGTGATGCTGACCCGGCTGCTCGCCAGGACCACACTGCGGATGCCGCCTCAGCGCATCCGCGCGGCCAACCTTGCCGCGTTGTCCCCGAAGCCGGGGTTGACCGTCGACGTCGTCGCCACCACCGACCTAGCGCCAGCTCAGTAGCACGAACTCGGCGCTGAATCCCGGGCCCATCGCGAGCATCAGCCCGGGGCCCCCGCCGGGCGGCGGCTTGGCGATGGTGTCGCGCAGGATGTGCAGCACCGATGCCGACGACAGGTTCGCGACCTCGCCCAGCGAGCGCCAGGTCAGCTCGAGGGCGTCCGGGGGCAACTCGAGGGCGTTGCCGATCGCGGTGATGACCTTGGGGCCGCCGGGGTGCGCCACCCAAGCGCCCACGTCGTCCTTGGTCAGCCCGTGGGCACTCAGGAAGCGGCCGACGTCGTCGGCCAGGTAACGGTCGATGAAGTTGGTGAGCTCCGGCGACATCACCAGGTGCAGCCCGGCCGAGCTGACGTTCCAGGCCATGACGTGCAGCGATTCGGGATACAGCCGGCTGCGGGAATCGACGATGTCGGGCCCGCTGGGGCTCAGCCGTTCGGCGCGACGGTCACCGACCGCGACCACGGCGGCCGCCCCATCCCCGAACATCGCGGTGCCCACCAGGCCGGACACGGTCGGCTTGACCGCCGGGAAGGTGAGCGAGCACAGCTCGACCGACACCAGGACCGCGACGCCGTCCGGGGCGCCGCGCAGGTAGTCGTGCAGGCGGCCCACCCCCGCCGCGCCGGCCGCGCAACCGAGCCCGAACAGCGGCACCCGGCGCACGTCCGGGCGAAGGCCGAGCCGTCCGGCGATCCGCGCGTCGAGCGACGGGACCGCCACCCCGGTGACCGTGGTGGTGGCGATCATGTCGATGTCCCGTGGCTGCAGGCCGGCCTCCTCGAGCGCCCCCAGCAACGCTTCGCAGCCCAGTTCGACGGCGTGTTCGATGAACACCTCGTTGGCCTCACCGAAATCGGTGAGCGACGGGTAGCGCTCCAGCGGCAGGACCAGGTGGCGGCCGTTGACCTTGGCGGCGGCGTGCAACCGCCGGACGATCTCCTCGTGTTCGGCCAGAGCCGGCAATTCGACGAGCTGGTCCGTGATTTCGGCCTGGCTGTAACGATGCGGGGGCAACGCTCCGAAAACACCCGCGATGACGCTCATGCCCAACCCTTTTGCCCGCGTCCCAGCTCGAATGGGACATTCGCCGATTTCCGAAGTTTAAGCAATCGGCGGTAATTCGGCAAAAGTTTGAAGTATTCGACATGTGTCTTATTGCTTCGGCATTTTTTCATTCGGAGTCCTGGTTTTTCAGTGCCATCGCGATGAGGGCGTCGGGGCTCAGCGAGTCGATGGGATCGGTGACCGGTTGGGCCACAACGCTTTCCGGGCCGCCGGCGAGCAGGAGCAGTTTGTCGAGCAATCCGGTCCTCCTCAGCTCGGCGAGCGGAATGTTGCGCAGCGAGGACCACACCTTTTCCTCGTCCGATTCCCGGTCCTCGCCGCGGAATAGCTGCTGGCGCAGATGGTCGGCCAGCGCGGCGGGAGTGGGATAGTCGAAGATCAGGGTTCGCGACAACGCCAACCCGGTCGCCGTCGTGAGCCGGTTGCGCAATTCGACCCCGGTCATCGAGTCGAAGCCCAGGTCGGCAAAGGCGCGGTCGCGACCGATGGCCCGCGCGTCCGGATGTCCCGCGACGGCGGCCGCGTGCTCGCAGACCAGCTCGGCCAGCCGCCGCTGTTGCTCCTCGGGCGCCAGGCGGTGTAGCTGCTCGGCCAGATTCGGGGACCGGGTCGCGTTGGGGCGCAGCACATCCTGCGTGCCACCCAGCCAGAACCGTTGGCGGGCAAAGCCGTACGTCGGCAGGTCGACGCGTCGACCCCCGGAGTCGGCCAACACGGCCGGCCAGCCGACGGCCACCCCGGCGGTGAACAGGCGGCCGGCCGCGATCAGCAGCGACTCGGCCTCGGGAGCGTCCTTGGGCAGGGTGGTCACCGAGATCGGCCGCTCGGTGGTCATTGACTGGTCCACCGCCGCGCTCAACCCGCCGCCAGGGCCCACCTCCGCGAACGCCGTCACCCCGAGGGCCTCGGCGGCGCGCACGCCGTCGAGGAAGCGCACGGGCCGGCGCACGTGCTCGACCCAGTACCGCGCGGACCCGTAGCCGGGGCCGGCCGGCTCCCCGGACACGTTGGATATCAGGCAGATTCGCGGCTGTTGCGGCTCGATGTCGGCGATCCGGCGCGCGAATTCGTCGAGCATCGGTTCCATCAGCGCCGAATGAAACGCGTGCGAGACCGCCAACCGGTGTGTGCGCCTGCCGCTTTCCGCCAACCGATCCGTCAGGCCGGTGACCGCGGCGCGCTCGCCGGACAGGACCACCGCATTGGGGCCATTGACCGCCGCGATGCCGACACCGTCGCCGAGCATCGGGGCGACCTCCGCCTCGGTGGCGCTCACCGCCACCATCACCCCGTCGCCCGGCAGCGCCGCCATCAGCCGGCCGCGCACCGCCACGATGCGCGCCGCGTCGCCCAGCGACAGCACCCCCGCCACATGCGCCGCTGCGATCTCGCCAACCGAATGACCCAGAACCACCTCGGGCGTCACCCCCCAGGATCGCCACAGCGCCGCCAGGGCGACCTCGAGCACGAACAAGGCCGGCTGCGCGAACTCGGTGCCGCGCAACAGCTCCGCGTCGGTGCCCCACATCACCTCGCGCAACGGCGACCGCAGGTGGGGATCCATCGCGGCCGCGGCCTCGTCGAAGGCATGCGCGAAGGCCGGGAACCGCCGGTGGAGTTCGCGACCCATTCCCGGCCATTGGGAGCCCTGGCCGGGGAACACGAAGGCGATCTTGGCCGCGGGCCCGGCCCGGCCGGCGATCACGCCGGGGGCGGGCTCCCCGGCGGCCAGGGCCACCAGTTCGCGCGTCAACTCTTCGGAATCGCCGCCGACCAGCACCGCCTGCCGCTCGAACACCGAGCGCGTCGTCGCCAGCGACCACGCCACGTCCGCGGGGCTCACCCCCGGCTCGGCCACCCACTCCGCCAGCCGGCGCGCCTGGTTGGCCAGGGCCCGCCCCGAGCGGGCCGACAGCACCCATGCGAGCGGCGGTTCGTGCGGTTCGGCGGGCGTATCCGGTTGCGGCGGGGCCTGTTCCACGACGACGTGTGCGTTGGTGCCGCCCATCCCGAAGGACGACACACCGGCGCGGCGCGGGCGCCCCGCCGCCGGCCAGGGCAGCGCGGAGGTGTTCACGCGCAGGTGTTCGAGTTCGGGATTGCCGTCGGCGTAGTTCAGGCTCGGCGGCAGCACCGAATGGCGCACGGCCAGTACGGCTTTGAGCAGGCCCGCTATCCCGGCCGCGCCGCCGGCGTGGCCGATGTTGGTCTTGACCGAACCCACGTGCACTGCGCGCCCGCGCGCCGCGAACACCTCGCCGAGCGCCTGGGCCTCAACCGCGTCGCCGACCTTGGTGCCGGTGCCGTGGGCCTCGATGTAGTCGATGTCGCCGGCGCCGAGGCCGGCGGTGGCGAGCGCCCGCCGGATCACGTCCGCCTCGGCGGAGACGGAAGGCACGGTCTGCCCGGCTGCGCTGTGCCCGGCGTTACCGACGGCGCTGCGCGACGGGGACCGCGTCCACGCGGTCATCAGCGGCAGCGCCGTCGGCAACGGCTTCAGCAGGACCAGTCCCCCGCCCTCGCCGCGCACGTAACCGTCCGCGCGCCGATCGAACGCATAGGTGTGACCGGACGTCGACAGCGCACCGAATTCGCGCTCCAGCATTGCGGTTTCGTCGGCCAGGTTCAGGTGAACCCCGCCGGCGATCGCCAGCGCCGACTCGCCGGCGCGCAGGCTTTCACAGGCGAGGTGCACGGCGAGCAGCGACGACGATTGGCCGGAGTCGACGGTCATGCTCGGCCCGCGCAAACCGAAGGCGTACGAGACCCGGTTGGCGATCATCCCCCGGCTGATGCCGGCGAACGAGTGGTGGTCGAGGTTGTCGGCGATGTCGCGCAACGTGAGGACCGCGTAGTCGTCGGCCATCGCCCCCACATACACCGAAACGTGGTTGCCACGAATGCTTTCGGGTACCACGAACGCGTCCTCGAAGGCTTCCCAGGCCAGTTCGAGGGCCAGCCGCTGGCGAGGGTCCATCGCGCACGCCTCGCGCGGCGAGAGGTTGAAGAAGTCGGCGTCGAACTCCGCGACGTCCCCGGGCAACCGCGTCGCTTCCCGGCCGTTGCGGATCAGATCCCAGAACTCGCGCGGGTTTGCCGCGCCGGGGAATCGGCACGCCAGGCCGATGACTGCGACGTCCGTCATGCTAGGGGCCGATCTCTTCGTCGAGGATCGCGAAGAGTTGGCTCTCGGTGGCGGTGGCGATGTCGTCGTCGAACGGGTCGTCGGGCTGCTCCGGGTGGTGCACTTCCGGCGGCCCCGTCAGCGAGCGCAGCAGGCCTTCCAGCCGGGTGACCAGCTGCGCCTTGTCGCCTGGGCTCCAGTCGGATTGCCCGAGCAGCGCCTGCAATTCGCGGGCCACGTCGTTGAAGCGGGCCATTCGGTCGGGCGGCGCACCGGCCGTGCCGGTGGTCAGCTGGCCGTCGAGATGCTCGGCCAGCGCCGCCGGCGTCGGGTAATCGAAGATCACCGTCGGCGAAAGGGTCAGGCCGGTCGCGATCTTGAGCCTGTTGCGCAGCTCCACGGCGGTCAACGAGTCGAACCCGAGGTCCCCGAAAGCCTGGTCGGCGTTGACGTCGGCGGTGCTGTGCCCCAACACCGTGGCGGCGTTGCCGCACACCAGGTCGATCAGTTCGCGCCGGCGCTGCTCGGGGGCCAGGCCGTCCAGCCGCGCCCGCAGGCCGGTCAACGACACCATGTCGGTGGGGTCGAGGACCCGTCGGGCGCGCCGAATGGCCAACTGGCTCAACAGCGGTGGCAGCGCGGCGCCGGCGTGCGCCAGCGCGGCGGTGTCGAGCCGGGTGGCCACGACGACGGGCGGCTCCGTCAGCAGCGCGGCGTCGAGCAGGCCGAGCGCCTGCCGGGTGGACAGCGGGGCGAGGCCAGCGCGGCTCATCCGCGCCTTGTCGCGGTCGCCCAGGTGCCGGGTCATGGCCGACGCCTCTTCCCACATCCCCCAGCCGATCGACAGGGCGGGCAGGCGATGGGCGTGGCGGTAGGCCGCCAGTCCGTCGAGGAAGCTGTTGGCCGCGGCGTAGTTGCCCTGACCCGGCGCCCCGACGATCCCCGCCATCGACGAGAACAGCACGAACGCCGAAAGATCCAGATCCCGGGTCAGCTCGTGCAGGTGCCACGCCCCGTCGACCTTGGACCGCAGCACCGTATCGATGCGCTCCGGTGTCAGGGACGCGATCACCGCGTCGTCTAGCACCCCCGCGGCGTGAAATACGCCGCGCAGCGGGAAGCGCTCCGGCACCCGCGCCAGCAACCCGGCCACGGCGTCCCGGTCGGCCACGTCGCAGGCCACCACCGACACCTCGGCGCCCGCCTCGCGCAGCTCGGCGACCAGCCCGGACAACCCGTCCGCCCGCTCACCGCTGCGGCTGACCAGCATGACGTGCGGTACCCGGTAGCGGTCGACGAGGTGCCGGGCCACGGCCGAACCCGCCATGCCGGTTCCGCCGGTGATCAATGCGGTGCCGCCGCCCAGCCCGGCCGGCCCGTCCGGCATCGTGAGCACCACCTTGCCGATGTGGCGGGCCTGGCTCACGAACCGGTACGCCTCCGCGGCGCAACGCACGTCGAAGGCCTTGACGGGCAGGGGCTTTAGAGCTCCGGTCGCGAACAGGCGCATCAGTTCGGCCGACATCACCGCGATGCGGTCCGGGCCGGCCTCCATCAAGTCGAACGCGCGGTAATAGATCTCGGGGTGCGCCGCCGGGTCGCGCAGGTCGGTCTTGCCCATCTCGATGAAGCGCCCGCCGCGGCCCAGCAACCGCAGCGACGCGTCGGTGAACTCGCCCGCCAGCGAGTTCAGCACGACCTCCACGCCGACTCCGCCCGTGGCCGCGGAGAACTTCTCCTCGAACTCCAGCGTCCGCGAATCCGCGATGTGATCGTCGTCGATGCCCATGGCGCGCAGGGTGTCCCACTTGCCGCGGCTCGCGGTCGCGAAAACCTCGGCCCCCCAATGCCGGGCCAGCTGCACGGCCGCCATGCCGACGCCGCCGGCACCGGCGTGCACCAGCACCCGCTCGCCGGCGCGCAGGCCCCCCAGGACCGACAACCCGTAATACGCCGTCAAGAACACCACCGGCACGCCCGCGGCCTGCGCGAACGACCAGCCCGACGGCAGCGGCGTCACCAGCCGGCGATCGACGACCGCCTCGGACCCGGTCAGGCCCAAGATGCCCATCACCGCGTCGCCTACCGCCAAATCCGTGACGCCGGCGCCGATCTCGGTCACCAGGCCGGCACCCTCCGCGCCCAGCTGCGCGGCACCCGGGTACATGCCCAGGGCCACCAGCACGTCGCGGAAGTTCACCCCGGCGGCGGCGACCGCCACCCGCACCTGGCCGGCGGCGAGCTCGGCCGGCGGGCCCGACTGCACGGCCAGGTCCTCCAGCGTTCCGGCGTCGCCGGCGGCCAGCCGCCACACCGACGGCGGCCCGGGCAACGGCAACAGCGGGTGCGGCTTGAGTGGCTGCAGCCGGGCGCCGTAGGCGATGCCCCCTCGCACCACCAATTGCGGCTCCCCGCAGCCGATCACGGAGGCGAGATCGAGCGATCCGTCGGAGTCGACCAGCACCGCCAGGCCTGCCTGCTCGGCCTGCGCCGAGCGCACCAGCCCCCACACCGCCGCGCCGGCCAGGTCCGAGACCTCCTCGCCGGGCAGCGCGACCGCGCCGCAGGTCAGCACCACCAACGGCCCGGCGCCCTCAACCCTGGACTGCAACAAGCCCAACGCCTCATGGGTCGCGGCGTAGACCGACCCGACCACTCCGTCGCCGTTCGAGGGCGGCCGCCACACCTCGGGATCGGCCCCACCGGCGTTGTCCGCCAACGTGATCGGGGACCACACCGCCTCCAGGAGTTCGCCGCCGCCGGACCGCGCCGCCGCGGCCGCCGCCAACTGGGCGGCCGACACCGGCCGCGTCACCAGCTCCCGCACCGACAGCACCGGCAGGCCCGACGAATCGGCCAGTTCCACCGACACGGCGCCCTTCCCCACCGGTGCCAGCCGCACCCGGACCCGGGACGCGCCGGCCGCGTGCAGGCACACCCCTTGCCAGGAGAACGGCAAGACGGCCTCGGCGTCCTCGTCGGCCACACCCAGGGCGTGCAGAGCCGCATCCAGCACCACCGGATGGATCCCGAAGCCGCCCACCGTGACACCGTCCTGCTGCGGGGCCTCGACCTCGGCGAAGATCTCGGTCCCCCGGCGCCACACCTTCCGCAGGCCGCGGAACGCCGGCCCGTACCCGTAGCCGCGCCCCGCCAAATCGTCGTAGGCGCCGGTCACGTCGACCGCCGCGGCGCCGACGGGCGGCCACACCGACAGGTCCGCGTCCGGCGCGGGCGAGCCGTCGCTCACCACGCCCTGGGCGTGCAGGGCCCAGTCGGGACCGGCCTGCGAATAGACTGCCACCGCACGGGATCCGGTCTCGCCGGCGGCGTCCACCACCACCTGCACCCGCACCCCGCCGGCGGCCGGCAGGGGCAACGGGGCCGACAGCGTCAGCTCCTCGATCACCGGGCAGCCGACCTCGTCGCCCGCCCGCAGCACCAGCTCGACGAACCCCGCGCCCGGGAACAACACGGTCCCGGTCACCGCGTGATCGGCCAGCCACGGCTGGGCGGCCGTCGACAGCCGGCCCGTCAACACCACACCGCCCGAATCGGGGCGCTCCACCACCGCGCCCAGCAGGGCATGCTCGGCGCCGGTCAACCCCAGGCCCGCGGTGTCCCGGCCGCCCACCGCCTCCGGCGACAGCCAAAACCGGCGGCGCTGAAAGGCATACGTCGGCAGGTCGACGCGGTGGGCGGTCAGGCCGGCGAACGCCGCGGCCCAGTCCACCCCGGCGCCGGAGACGAACAGCTGGCCGGCCGCCAGCAGCAGCGAATCGACTTCGGGACGGTCCTTGGCCATCGACAC
>NZ_LZIX01000186.1:0-12580 GCF_001666955.1 Mycobacterium sp. E735
TCGCCCGGGGCGTCCGGCCGGTTCCCGAGTTGGGCCATCATCGTGTCGAAGGTGGCGGTGGCGTCGCCGCCGGCCAGCGGCTGCTGGGCCAGCACGGTCGGCGGTGCGTCCTGGTCCTCGGCGGAGCCCGGCACCGACAGCGTCGCCGTCGCGTCGTTCATCACCAGCGCGGCGCCGGGGCGCCCGGCCGCGCGCATCAGGGCGGCCACCGCCTGTGACTCGGAGAGCACGGCGACGTTGGGGACGCCGGAGTTCTCCAGCGCCTGCCGCAGCTGCCCGGCCAGCGGATCGTCGTTCCAGCACAGCCGGGTGCCCACCAGCCGGTGGTTCTCGTCCGCCAGCAGCCGATTGGTGCCGACCACCGTCTCGGTGAGTTTGCCGACCGGGTTGTCCTCCAGGTCGACGACGGATTGGTCGATCACGTCGGCGCCCGGCCCGACAAGCGCCAAGCGGGCGACGGGGCCCGTGACCGCGACCCCCAACACGACGTCCATCCCGGTTCTCCTTCGGCTGGCCACCCCACGACCAGCAATGTCCCGGCATCATTACACTTGCGATACCGTTGGCAGTATCCGTTATTCGGGCGACAAGGTTTGCCTATAGCGCAGCGTAACCAGCTTCTCGAACCACAGGACGGTCGCCGGGGAATCTGCCACGGCGTCCGAACGGAGATTATGTTCGCAAGCGAGCAGTGCGGCCGCCCCGGCAGGGTATTCGCCCGCCGCGCAACCGAAGCTGCGCAGCAGGCGATCGTCGTTGATTTGCGGGGGGCATGGTGAGCCAGAGCAGCGACGACGCGCCCACCGGCCCCATTCAACGACAGGCGCAGGAGACCACCCGCATCGTCCGGCCGGGCCCGAACGCCGCGGCCGCAACGCCCGATCCGACCCGCCGCCGCTGGGCCGGCGACCTGACCGCCGTCGCGCTGCTCGTCATCGCCCTCTTCCTGCCGTGGAATCTGTATTTCGGCGTGGGGATTCCGGGCAGCAAGCCGGTCCTGTTCGCCGCGCTGCTGGCGGTGACGGTGCTCTCCCTCGTCGCCGTCGCGGTAGCCGGTTCCTGGAGGACGTCGGGCGCGCGGTTCAACCCCGCCAGGGCGGGCCGGCTTCGCCTGGCGCTCAACATCCCCTACGCGCTTCTGGTGCTGGCGTTCGTCGGGTTCGACGCGTTCGAGACCGTCCGGTTCGGCGGCACGGTGAACGTGCCGGGCGGCGTGGGGCCCGGGGCGTGGGTGGGCATCGCCGGGTCGCTGCTGAGCGCGCAAGCGGTCGCCAACGGCGCCCGCTCGGGACCGGTGCCCGAGGGCGATGAGTACGCCGGCTGGCTGAGGGCGGCCCGGCTCATCGGTTATGCGTCGATGGCGTTGGCGGTGCTCAGTTTTGGCTTCAACCTGTATTGGCGGGTGCGGTACGCGCTGCAGAACACCGGAGGCGCCGCCGCGTTCGGCAAGCAGAACGTCGCGGTCATCGTGACGGCGGTGGTGTACGGCGTGGTGGCCCTGGTCGCCGTGCTGGTCGCCGCCAGGTGGTTGCTGCGCGGCACCAGATCCGCCCGGCTGGCCACGGTCGCGCTCGGCGCCTCGACGGCGGTCGCCGGCGTCCTGGTGTGGAGCCTGCCGCTGGGGCGGGACATCGACGCGTTCCACGGCATCGCGCAGAACACCTCGACCGCCGGGGTCGGCTTCGAGGGCTACCTGGCGTGGGCCGCGGCCGGGGCCGTGTTCGCGCCGCGGACCCTCTTCGGTCATCGGAACACCACCGGGGCCGAGGAGAGCGCCTGGCGGGCGGCGGCCCGAAATGGCTTGCTGCTCATCGCCGTATGGGGCCTGGGTTCGATGGTGATGCGGCTGACCGATCTCTTCGTCTCCGTGAGCCTGAACTACCCCTTCTCGCGTTACGACAGCGTGGTGCTGGCCGGGTTCGATCTGGCCACCGCGCTGCTGGCGATCTGGCTGCGCATCAACCTGGCCGACGCCACCCGCTCCGCGCGACTGATCTCGTCGCTGTGCGGGCTGGTCGCCACACTGAGCGTCGCGCGGGTGGTGGTGGGCGTGGTGCTGGCACCGCGATTCGCGGACTCACCGACCTCCCCGGCGCAACACCCGGTCTACGGGAACAACCTCGCCCAGCAGATCACCAGCACGTTCGACGTGGCCCTGTGCGGCCTTGCGCTGTGCATCCTGGGGGCGGCCATCGTCACCGGGCAGCTCCGCGGCCGGCGCCTGCGCCGCCGCCGCATCGCCCGCAAGGCCGCCGCCCCGGCGGGCGGCGCTCCCACCGGACCCCGGGCGCGCGTGCCGGTGGGCCAGGCCGCCACACCGTCGGCCGCGGCGACCACCCGGATCAGCACCGGCCCCCGGATCTTCCGGGGCGACGATTCCGCGACGCGGCAGATACCCCTTCAGAAACCCAAGATCTACCGCCCGCCACAGCCCTGAGGGGCTCAGCGCAGCGGGGCGAACGCGAACTCCCGCAGGCCCTCGGCCGGGCCGACGCGCGCCCGGAAACCCAGCACCTCGGCCGCCCGGGCCGGGTCGGCGACGATGTGGCGCACGTCGCCGCTGCGGTACTGGCCGGTGATCACCGGCGCCGGTGAACCGGCGCGCGCATCGCACAGCGCGCCGGCCACCTCAAGGATCGAGACCGGCCGCCCCGAACAGACGTTGACCGCGGTGAATCCGTCCGTGTGCTGGGTGGCCGCGAGGTTGGCGGCGGCGACGTCGTCGACGTGGACGAAGTCCCGCATCTGACCGCCGTCCTCGAAAACCCTTGGTGGTTCGCCTTTTTCGAGTGACGACCGGAAGATCGCCGCCACCCCGGAATACGGCGTGTCGCGCGGCATGCCGGGGCCGTAGACGTTGTGGTAGCGCAGCGCCACCACCGACCCGCCCGTCGACTCCGACCACGCCAGGGCGTAGTGCTCCTGCGCGGTCTTGCTGGCCGCGTACAGGCTGCGCGGCCGCAGCGCCGCTTCCTCGGCGACGAGGCGCCACTGCAGCTCCTCGCCGCCGATCGGGCAGCGGTGTTCGAAGATCCCGGCTTCGAGGTCTTCGCGCCGCCGCGGCAGCGGGTCGATGTCCCCATGCCGCCCGCAGTGGTAGCGGCCCTGCCCGTACACCACCATCGACGAGGCCAGCACCAGGCGGCGCACCCCCGCGGCGAACATCTGCGCCAGCAGCACCGTCGTGGCGAAATCGTTGTGGCCGCCGTAGGCGGGGGCATCGGCTGCGTCCACGCCCGCCCCGACCATCGCCGCCTGATGACAAACCAGGTCCACCCCGTCCAGCAGGGGCGCCAGGGCGTCGGCATCGCGGACGTCGACGCGGTGACATCCCTGCGGCAGCACCGGATTCGGGCCGTGCGCCGCGGGCAGCAACACGTCGACGCCGACCACGTCGTGGCCCGCCGCCCGCAGCGCCGCGGCCACCCGCGACCCGATGAAACCGGCCGCACCGGTGAGCAACACCCTCATGGCAACTCGACGGGCAGCGTGACCCCGGTGTGCGGCAGGCAGTGCGTGCAATTGCGTTCGCTCGCCACCCGGCCGATCGCCTGGCGCACCAGCTCCTTGAATCCCCCGATGTTCTTCTCGAATTCGGCGAACACCTCGACGGCGGTCACGCGCTCACCCGGCGCCACCCCGGCATCCAGGTCGGTGACCAAAGCGATTGTCGCATAGCACATTTCGAGTTCCCGAGCCAGCACTGCCTCCGGGTAACCCGTCATGTTCACCAAGGCGAACCCGGCCGAGGCGAACCATCGGCTCTCTGCGCGCGTGGAGAACCGCGGCCCCTGAATCACCACCATCGTGCCGCCGTCGACCACGCCCGGCAGGCCGGTCACAGCGGCGCGCAGGCTGGGGCAGTACGGGTCGGCGAAGTCGACGTGGATGCCGCCGGAATCGAAGTAGGTGTCGGGGCGGCCGCTGGTGCGATCGACCAGCTGATCGGGCACCACGACCGCGCCCGGACCGTTGTCGGGCTCGAGGCTGCCGACGGCGCAGGGCGCGAAGATTCGTCGCACCCCGAGCTTGCGCAGCGCCCACATGTTGGCCCGATACGGCACGGTGTGCGCCGAGAACTGGTGGCTGGTCCCGTGCCGGGGCAGGAACGCGACCTCGTGTCCGCCGACGGCGCCGACGGTGAGCGGCGCGCTCGGCGGCCCGTACGGGGTGTCGACGTCGACGACGCGGGTGTCGGACTCGAAGAACGTGTAAAAGCCGCTGCCGCCGATGACTCCGAGCATCCGCCCATTCTGGTGCATGGCCCGCACCGGATCGTGGGCGCGGGGGCGGGGGCGGGGTGCTGGCAGGATGTCCTCGTGGCCAATTTCGGGCAATGGATCTCCGGTGCGCGGCCGCGGACGCTGCCCAACGCGGTGGCGCCGGTGGTCGCGGGCACCGGCGCGGCGGCGTGGCTGGGATCGGCGGTGTGGTGGAAGGCGCTGCTGGCGCTGGCCGTCGCGGTCTCGCTGACCGTCGGCGTCAACTACGCCAACGACTACTCCGACGGCATCCGCGGCACGGACGACGACCGGGCCGGCCCGATGCGCCTGGTGGGCTCGCGGCTGGCCACCCCGCGATCGGTGCTCGCCGCGGCGGTGGCGAGCCTGACGCTCGGGGCGGCCGCCGGCCTGGCCCTCGCGCTCGTCAGCGCGCCGTGGCTGATCGCCGTGGGCGCGGTGTGCATCGCCGGCGCGTGGCTGTACACGGGCGGCTCGAAACCCTACGGCTACGCGGGTTTCGGCGAGGTCGCGGTGTTCGTGTTCTTCGGGCTGGTGGCCGTGCTCGGCACCGAGTACACCCAGGCGCTGCGGGTGGACTGGGTGGGGCTGGCGCTGGCGGTCTCGATCGGGGCGCTGTCGTCGTCGGTGCTGGTGGCCAACAACCTGCGCGACATTCCGACCGACGCGCAATCGGGAAAGATCACCCTGGCGGTGCGGCTGGGCGATACCCACACCCGCATCCTCTACCAGGGGCTGCTGGCGACCGCGGGGCTGCTGACCCTGGTGCTGATGGCCGCGACGCCGTGGTGCGCAGTGGGATTCGTGTCCACGCCCCTGGCGCTGCGCGCGGCGGGCCCGGTGCGGTCGGGGCGCGGCGGTCCGGAGCTGATTCCCGTGCTGCGGGACACCGGGCTGGCCATGGTGGCCTGGGCGATCGCGGTGGCGGCGGCCCTGGCGCTGGCCGGCTGAATCCCCGGATGTGTCGGTACTGCCCGCGTCGGCGACGGATCGGATAACAATGGGTGGTCGGCCGGCGATCAACGGCCGTTCATAGACGACACCGATCGGGGACAGCAGTGAAGCAGATCGCCGCGACCAGAGGACCGGAAGACATCGGATTGCTCAGCGTCGGGGCGTACCGCCCCGAACGGGTGGTCACCAACGACGAGATATGCGAGAACATCGAATCGTCCGATGAGTGGATCTTCACCCGCACCGGGATCAAGACCCGCCGGTTCGCCGCCCGCGACGAATCCGCCGCGTCCATGGCCACCGAGGCCGGGCGGCAGGCGATCGCGACCGCGGGGCTGACGCCGTCCGACATCGACTGCGTCATCGTCGCCACCAGCACCCATTTCCTGCAGACCCCGGCGTGCGCCCCGGCCGTCGCCGCGGCGTTGGGCGCCACGGGCGTGCCCGCGTTCGACGTCTCGGCCGGCTGCGCCGGCTTCGGCTACGCGCTCGGCGTCGCGGCCGACATGATCCGCGGCGGGACCGCCGCCAAGGTGCTCGTCCTCGGGTCGGAGAAGCTGTCCCCCACGGTGGACATGCAGGACCGCACCAACTGCTTCATCTTCGCCGACGGCGCGGCGGGCGTGGTGGTGGGCGAGACGCCCGACCAGGGCATCGGGCCCACCATCTGGGGCAGCGACGGCGAACAGGCCCTGGCGATCCGGCAGGACATCGATTGGATCGACTACATGGACGCCCCCACCGGCCCCCGCCCGTTCCTGCGGCTGGAGGGCAGCGCGGTGTTCCGGTGGGCGGCGTTCGAGATGGGCAAGGTCGGCCGGCAGGCGATGGACGCGGCGGGCATCCGGCCCGACGAGATCGACGTGTTCGTGCCCCATCAGGCCAACAGCCGCATCAACGAGGTCCTGGCCAAGAGCCTGGAATTGCGGCCGGACGCCGTCGTCGCCAACGACATCGAGCACACCGGGAACACCTCGGCGGCGTCGATCCCCCTGGCGATGGCCGAGCTGCTGGAGACCGGGGCCGCCAAGCCCGGCGACCTGGCCCTGCTGATCGGTTACGGCGCGGGCCTCAGTTATGCCGCGCAGGTCGTGCGGATGCCCAACTACTGATCGGCAGCGCGCTCGTCGGGCGCGGGCTCCCCGTGCAGCCGGGCCCGCAATTGTTCACGCTCGCGGCGCCGGCGCTCGCCGGCCACCGCCAGCGACGCGGTGGCGCGACGGCGCAACGGGCCGAACAGCCAAATACCCAGCGGCATCGCGATGATCAGCGCGAACAACGCTGCGACCACGACCGGGAACTGGCTGACCCCCATCAAGCGCGCCACCCCGTAGATCACGGCGGCGAGCATCACCGCCAGCAGCAGGCGCGCCGCGGCGTAGAGCAGAACGTCGATGACGGCCCGGCGGCGTGCGCCCGGCGCCCGGCCCTGGCCGTCGCCTGGGGCGTTGTCGCTGGCTGCTTCTGACACAGGGGAGAGCCTACGGCGCGGGTATATTCGTTCGAGGAGGTGTTGAGTGCTCTACCTGCTGCTCGTCCTGATTTTGGGGACGCTGATCTACGTTGGCTGGCGTGCGGCGCGGTCGCAAATCAACCGGCCGAAGACGCGCGTGATCGGACCCGACGACGATCCGGAATTCTTGCGGCGGTTGGGCCACGACGACAACAACCCCCGCTGAGGCGCTACGCGATCCCGGGGTTGCGCTGATCCCCCGGAAACCCATCGGCGACGATGGCCGCCAGTTCGGTGAGCGCCTCGCGCGTCGACCTCTTCAGCCGGTCCAGCTCGATCTCGGCGCCCTCTTCGAGGTGCGGGTCGAACGGCACCACCTGGACCGCGCGGCAGCGGCGGGCGAAGTGGTCGACCACCTTGTTCATGTCGACCTTGCCCGTGCGTGACCGCACCCCGTTGATGACCGCGATCGAGTTGCGCACCATCTCCTCGTGGCCGTGTGCGTCCAACCAGTCCAGCGTCGCGGACGCGCTGCGCGCCCCGTCGATGGATCCGGAGCTGACCACGACCAGAACGTCGGCCTTCTCCAGCACCGAGGACATCACCGAATGCAGCAGCCCCGGCCCGCAGTCGGTGAGGACCAGTCCGTAGAACCGCTCCAGGACGTCCAGGACGCGGCTGTAGTCCTCGGCGCTGAACGCCTCCGAGACCGACGGGTCGGTTTCCGAGGCCAGCACCTCCAGGCCGCTCGGCCCCTTCGAGGTGTAGCGGCGGACATCGCTGTATCGCTCGATGCTCCCGGCGTCGTGCAGCAGCTGACGCACCGTCGCCGCGGTCTCCAGCGGGATCTTCTGGCTCAGCGTGCCGCGGTCGGGGTTGGCGTCGACCGCGACCACCCGGTCACCCCGGATGGAGGCGAAGGTGGCGCCCACCGTCGCGGCGATCGTCGTCTTGCCGACGCCGCCCTTCAGCGACACCATCGCGATCCGGTAGCAGCCGCGCAGTGGCCGGTTCACCTGCGCCACCAGGTTGTTGTAGCGGGCGGCCCGCGGGCTCTCACCGAGGTTGATCAGGTGGCCGGACACCTCGTAGAGCAGCCGGCGCCAGCCCTCCGACGGCGGCGGCTTGACCGGCCGCAGCAACATCCCGGTGGACAGCTCGGGGTACGGCGTGTGCGGCAGCGGCTCCGGCCGCGGCGGGGCTTGCGGGGCCATCGCGGCGGCCGGGCCGTTGTAGTAGGCGCCGTACGCCGTCGGGTCGACCCGCGGGATTCCGGTCACCGGGGTGGAATCCCAGGGCGGCATACCCGCGGGCCGGGGCGTGGTCGGCGGCGCCGCCTCCCGCCGCTCGGGCCGCCGTTCGGTGCGGAACCCGGCGAAGGCGCGGGTCGGCGCATCGCCGCCGTCGGCGGGCGGTTCGTCGGCGTTCACGGGCGAGGCAGCCGGCCCCGGCGGAGGCATTTGCGTGGTCGGTTCCTCGGGCGCCCCCACGCCCGTCATCGGATGGTCGGACACGTGCACTCCCCCTTGTTGCGTTACTTGGGTCGGTCGCTGGCGGTCACCCCACGCCCGCATACGAATGCAGGCCCACGGTCACCAGGTTAACGAAGAACAGATTGAAGACCATGGCCACGAACCCCGCGACGTTGATCCAGGCCGCCTTCCTGTCCCGCCACCCCGCCGTCGACCTGGCGTGCAGGTAGGCGGCGTAGATCACCCAGGCGACGAAGGACACGGTCTCCTTGGGGTCCCAGCCCCAATACCGCCCCCACGCCTCTTCCGCCCAGATCGCGCCGAAGATGACCCCGAACCCGAAGACCGGGAACGCGAAGATCGTGGTCCGGTAGGCGACGCGGTCCAGCGTCTGCGCGTCGGGGAAGCGCCGCACGATCCGGGCCAGGGTGCCCTCGGCGCCCGGCTCCCCAAGCCGTGAGGTGCGCAACAGGAACAGGATGCTGGCGATGCCGGCGACCATGAACACCCCGGAGCCCAGGCTGACCACCGAGACGTGGATGGGCAGCCAGTAGGACTGCAGCGCGGGCATCACCGGGGCGGCGTTGGTGTAGAGCCAGCGCCCGGACACCGTGAGCAGGATCAGCACCGGCACCAGCAGGAAGACCCACAGCGGGCGGTATTGCGGGCGGCGCAACACGAACGCCCCGGCGAGCAGCCCGCACATGCAGGTCAGGTTGATGAACTCGTACATGTTGCCCCACGGCACCCGCACGGTGGCCAGGCCGCGCAGCACGATGCAGGCGAACAGCAGTCCGATGCCGAGGTAGACCACGGCCAGCCCGGCCCGCCCGACGCGCTCGTCCAGCGGCCGCCCGGGGACGTCCTCGACGATGCCGGGGGTGACGCTGTCCGAGGCGACCGCGCCGGCCAACACCCGCTCGCGCCGGTCGACACGGCGGCCGCCTGCGTACGCCAGCTCGAAGGCCAGCAGCAGCAACGCGATGACGAGCGCCACCACCGCCGACGTGAACGCCCAGTCGGAGTAGCGTGCCAGCCCGACGTTGACGTGCAGTGTGTTCATTTGACGTCCACCTCAGAACTCCTTCTGGACGCGGGGGGCTTGACCGCCTCCGCGACGTCGGGCCGACCCAGGCCGTCCAGCACCCGCTCGGTCAACCGCTCGAACTCGTCGCCCCACCCGGAGTTGTCGGTGCGGGCCAGCCCGCCCAACTCGACGTTCACCGTACCGGTCCCCGGAGTGAGCCTGACCCACACCCGGCGGCGGCGCACCAGCAGCGACACCAGCAGGCCGGCCATCATCGTGATGGCGAAAACGAGCACCCAGATCTGCCCTGGGTCGTGGGAGACCTGCAGGTTGACGAACGGCACGGCGCCGTCGAAGCGGACGACGGTGCCGGCCGCCGGGCCCGCCTCGATCCGGACCTCCTGTCCGGCCCGCAGGTTGACCCGCTTCTCCTTGGTCAGCCGGCCCTGCTGGATCAGTCGCGGATCCAGCGTGAACAGCGACTGCGGCCGGCCGGTGTCCAGCCCGGTGTCGCCGCGGTAGATGTCGACGGCCACCGCCGGGGCGTTCAGGGCCGGGAAACGCGACGACAACAGGGTGCCGTCGAGCTGCTCGGTCGGCGCCAGCAGGCCCTGGATCGCGATCTCGTGCTGGCGGCGGTCGGCGGCGTTGGGATAGCTGCCGGCGGGCGGGTCGATGCGCACCACCCCCGACGAGAGCAGCGTCTGCGGGTTGTCCGGCCGCCATTGCACGGTCGACGTGCGCGTCTGCCCGTCCGGGAACCTCACGGTGAAGGTGGGCGCGTAGCCGTGGCCCTGCAGGTACACCCGGTCGCCGCCGATTCGCAGCGGGTGGTTGACCTCCAGGCGGTAGGGCCGCCAGGTGTTCGCCGTGAGATCGCCGCCCGATTGGTAGTCGATGTCGGCGGCGAACGAGGTGGCCTGCCCCGACGGCAGGTAGTGCGCCTGGAAGTCGTTGACCCGGATGCAGATCGGATTCAGCGACGTGCCGTCGACGGTGTTGCCGGCGCGGAACGAGTCGAACGCGGCCGGCGAGGCCGAGCAGAAGCCCGGGCCGGAGTCGGCGATGACGATGACGTTGCCCTCGTAGCCGAAAAGCTTCCCGACGGCCACCGCGACCAGCAGGCCCAGCAACGAGAAGTGGAAGACGATGTTGCCGAATTCGCGCAGGTAGCCCTTCTCGGCGGACACCTCGACCAGGCCGGCCTCGTCGTCGTCGGGGTGTCGGATGGCGGTGCGCCAGCCGCGCAGCCGGCCGGTGATGTTGTTCGCCAGGGCGTTCAGCTCGTCGGGGTCGGCCGGCAGCTGCGCGCTGGCGTGCTTGGGCAGGCGGGCGAGGTTGCGCGGGGCGGCCACGGGGGTGGCGCGCAGGCTGCGGGCGTGCTCGATCATCCGCGGCGTCAGGCAGCCGACCAGCGACACGAACAGCAGCACGTAGACGGCCGTGAACCAGAAGCTGGAGAAAACGTTGAACGCCTGCAGCCGATCCAGCCACGGCCCGATGACCGGGTGGGCCTTCAGGTAGTCGTCGACCTTGCCGGCGTTGAGGCTGCGCTGCGGCAGCAGCGCCCCGGGTATCGCCCCCAGCGCGAGCAGGAACAGCAGCACCAGCGCGGTGCCCATCGAGGTCAACGCGCGCCAGGTGTTGCGCCCCCAGGCAAGGAGTCTCGCCATCAGATCGGCAGCCTCACGTCGGACACGAACGCGTCGCGCAGCCAGGAGACGAAGTCGTTCCACACCCCGCTGACCAGCAGGACACCGACGGCGATCAGCAGCGCGCCGCCGAAAACCTGGATGGCCCGGGTGTGGCGCCGCAGCCAGCCCAGGGCGCCCACGGCGCCGGCCGAGCCGAACGCCAGCAGCACGAACGGTATGCCCAGCCCCAGGCAGTACGCGATCACCAGGACGATCCCGCGGGCCACGCTCGCGCCGTCGGTGGCCGAGGCCACGGTGATCACGCCGGCCAGCGTCGGCCCCAGGCACGGCGTCCAGCCCAACGCGAAGACCGCGCCCAGCAGCGGCGCCCCGGCGACGGTCGTCAGCTGGCGCGGGCTGAACCGGGCCTGGCGTTGCAGTGCCGGGATCAGGCCGACGAAGGCGAGCCCCATCACGATCGTCAGCACGCCCCCGACCCGCTGCAGCAGCAGCTGGTTGGTGATCAGCGTGGTCGTCATCCCGAGGACCGCGACCGTGCCCAGCACGAAGATCGTGGTGAATCCGGCGACGAACAGCGCCGCCGAGCCCGCGACCCGCCACCGCGCCGACGGCGGCGCTTTGACCTGGCCGGGCAGGGGCTGCTCGTCGACGCCCACGACGGCGGCCAGGTAGGACAGGTAGCCGGGCACCAGCGGCACCACGCACGGGGAGGCGAAGGACACCAGCCCCGCCAGCAGGCACACGCCGAGGGCCACCAGGAGCGGTCCGGCGGCGGCGATCTGGGTGAATCCGGTCACTCGCGGGCCAGCTTCTGCACCACGGGTTGCAGGTCGGCCGCCAGCAGTTCGCGCAGGAACACCGCCGCGACCCGGTGCTGGCGGTCCAGGACGAGCGTGGAAGGGATCACTGTGGTGGGGTACTTGCCGCCGAACGCGATCAGGGTGCGCATCGCGGGGTCGTAGATCGAGGGGTACGTCACGTGGCGGTCGTTGACGAAGTCCAGCGCGGCCTGCCGGTTGCTGTCGCGCACGTCGATACCCAGGAACGACACCCCGGCGTCGCGGGTGGCGTCGTAGACCTGCTGCAGCTGGCCGACCTCGGCGCGGCAGGGGCCGCACCACTGGCCCCAGATGTTGATGACGACGACCCGGCCGGCGAAGATCGGGTCGTTCAGCGACAGCGGGTGGGCGGGGTCGGCCCGGGTGACGGCGCCTGGCGCGACCCGCGGTTCTGGTGGCAGCTGCGCAACCCCTTCACCCCGTCGTGGGGTGAGCCGTACGCCGAGATCGCGGCGCGGATGACGACCGCGGTGGACAAGGCCCGCGCGCGTGCGGCCGGCCGCGAGGTGGTGTGCGTCAGCCACCAGCTGCCCGTGTGGACGCTGCGGCTGCACCTCACCGGCAGGCGGCTGTGGCACGACCCGCGCAGGCGGGAGTGCGGGCTGTGCTCGATCACCACCCTGGTGTACGAGGGCGACCGGCTGGCCGACGTCGAGTATCGGGAGCCGGCGGCGCTTTGATCGCATGGCGACTGGCGATGGCGGGGGTCGTGGTGACGACCCTCGTTGCGGGCTGCTCGTCCGGTCGTGACGCGGTGGCCCAGGGCGGCACCTTCGAATTCGTCTCGCCGGGCGGGAAGACCGACATCTACTACGACCCGCCGTCGGCCCGCGGCCGCCCCGGCCCGCTGACCGGCCCCGACCTGGCCGACCTCGGCGCGGCAGGGGCCGCACCACTGGCCCCAGATGTTGATGACGACGACCCGGCCGGCGAAGATCG
>NZ_LZIX01000187.1:0-3684 GCF_001666955.1 Mycobacterium sp. E735
ACTGCTGGCGGCGCTCGACGGTGACAGGCTGGCGCACGCCTGGGAGCTGGCCCTGTCCGGCCTGCGACGCGGTGAGGTCGCCGGGCTGCGATGGAACGATATCGACCTCGACGCGCGCACGCTGACGGTCGCGAACAACCGAGTGAGCGCGGGCGGTGCAACTGTCGAAAACGATCCGAAATCGTGGGCGTCGCGGCGCACGCTGCCGCTGCCGGATCGGCTGGTGTCCGTGTTGAAGGCGGCCAGGGCGCACCAGGCGCGTGAACGGCTGGCGCTTGGGGGTGGCGCGTGGGAGTACGTGGTGTGCAATGAAGCTGGCCAGCCGTATAACCCAGCGGTGCTCTCGCGTTACTGGCGGGATGCGGTCAAGGCGGCGGGAGTGCGGCATATCAAGCTGCACGCGGCGCGGCACACAGCCGCAACTTTGATGCATCTGTCCGGGGTGCCGGTCGCTGTGATCGCCGCGTGGATCGGCCACAAGGACGCCAGCCTGACTATGCGGCTCTATGCGCACAGTCAGGCCGACGCACTGAAAGCTGCCGGGGCGACGTTCGACCGGGTTGTGTCACCCACGTGTCACTGAGGAATGTTTCGAACGCCGTCGAACAACACTCGTACTGGTCAAAGTGGAGCCGATGACGGGAATCGAACCCGCGTATTCAGCTTGGGAAGCTGATGTTCTGCCATTGAACTACATCGGCGCTGTCGACAACGAAGGCTAGCATCCGGCGGCGGATCCGTTGGGCGAGTAGGGCGGCCACCAGCGACCCGACCGCGGGCGTCGACCCTGCCGCACAAATGCCCGCCGCCGCGGAAATGGCCGCTGTCCTGCAAATTCGAAGACGTGTGTTTATTCTTTCGTGATCATGTCGTAATGTGCCTGGGGTGGGTCGGCACAGCTTAGCCAAGAAGCGCCGTAAATCGCCGCTGCTCCTGGCAGGGGCGCTGGCCCCGGCTGCGGTGTTCTTCGCGGCGGCCGGCGATGACGCGCCTTTCGTGCCCCGTCCCATCGCGCAACCCGTTATTGGCGACGCCTCAGAGTGCTGCTTAGAAATCGTGCCGGCAAAGCCGGTGGGGATTGTGCTGGCGTCGGATGTGTCCCGCGGCGACGGCATGGATGCGCCCCTCGCGGCGTCCAGGTACCACACCCGATCCCGGTTCCTGCCGGCCGGGCTTACCCCCGAACAGGGCCTCCAGGTGAGGACGATCCTGGTCTCGCGCGCCATCACCGCAAAGTTCCCCCAGATCCACGAAATGGGCGGCGTGCGACCGGATCCGCTGCCCTGGCACCCGCTCGGTTTGGCGATCGACGTGATGATCCCCAACCCGCAGAGCGCCGACGGGATCGCCCTGGGCGACGAGATCGTCGCGTACGTCATGAGTAACGCGAAACGCTTCGGGATCCAGGACGCGATCTGGCGCGGCGTCTACTACACGCCGGGCGGCGCGCAACCGAGCCGGCTCGGGCATTACGACCACGTCCACGTCACCACCACCGGCGGGGGGTACCCCAAGGGTGGGGAGATGTATCTCGCCGACTGACCGCGCGACGGCGAGCAGCGGATAGGCTCGTCGCGTGCTGCTCTCCGATCGCGACCTCAGGGCCGAAATCACCGCAGGCCGGTTGGGCATCGACCCGTACGACGACGCCCTGGTGCAGCCGTCCAGCATCGACGTCCGCCTGGACTGCATGTTCCGCGTCTTCAACAACACCCGCTACACCCACATCGACCCCGCGAAGCAGCAGGACGAGCTGACGACGCTGGTCGAACCCGTGGACGGCGAGCCGTTCGTGCTGCATCCGGGGGAGTTCGTGCTCGGCTCCACGCTGGAACTGTTCACCCTGCCCGAGGACCTCGCCGGCCGGCTGGAAGGCAAATCGTCGCTGGGCCGGCTGGGGCTGCTGACGCATTCGACCGCCGGCTTCATCGATCCGGGCTTCAGCGGCCACATCACGCTGGAGCTGTCCAACGTCGCCAACCTGCCGATCACGCTGTGGCCGGGCATGAAGATCGGTCAGCTGTGCATCCTGCGGTTGACCAGCCCGGCCGAACACCCTTACGGCAGTTCGCAAGTTGGGTCGAAGTACCAGGGCCAGCGCGGACCCACGCCGTCGCGCTCCTATCAGAACTTCATAAGGTCTACATAGGTTCTGCGGGCCGCCCGCGCCCCCTTTCTGCGCGATACTTAGTTAGCCATGGTTTTTTTCCTCCGCCTAGCCGTGGTTCGCCTCGCAATACCTTTGGAGGGGTTGTCTTGGAAATCGTGCTCGGGGTGTCGATGGCACCGGCATCGATCCAAATGGTTGTCCTGGAAGGCGAATACGCCGACGGTGCCACCGTGGAAGAGGACGTCTTCGACGTCTCCGCCGCCGACGAGGCGGCCACCGCGAGCGCGTCCGACCAGGTGCTCGCCGCGATCCTGGGCACCCGGGAGGGCGCGGCCGACGCCGGGCTCGAGGTGTCGTCCATCGGTGTCACCTGGACCGACCAGCTCGAGGCGGCGGCGCTGCGCGACGCGCTTGCCGCTTACCGCATCGAAAACGTCATGTTGGTGTCCGCCTTTTTGGCGGCGACGGCGCTGGCCCAAAACGTCGGCGGCGCAATGGGTTACGAGCGAACGGCCGTGATGTTCGTGGAGCCCGACACCGCGACGCTCGCGGTCGTCGAGACTTCCGACGGCTCGATTCCCGACGTCTACAAGCAGCCGATCTATGCCGATTCCTACGACCAGGCCGCCGCCCAGCTCGGCGGCATGATCGCCGGGCTGGAAAAGCTGGAGGCCGCGCCGGACGGCGTGCTGGTGGTCGGCTCGGGCGTCGACATCGCCCCGCTGAAGCCGGCGCTGCAGACGGCGACCTCCCTCGCGGTGAGCGTGCCGGAGGAGCCGGAGACGGCGCTGGCCCGCGGCGCCGCCCTGGCCTCGGCCAACGCGCCGCTGTTCGCCTCGTCGACCGCCGCGCTTGCATACGCCCAAGATCCCGGCACCGGTGCCGTCGACCAGTACTCGCTGCCCGAATACCTCTATGTGCCGTTCGGGCCCGAGGCGGTCGACGACGAGCGGGCTTACAGCGCGGTACCGGACGAGGACGCGGACTCGCCGACCGTCGTCATCGAGAAGCTCTTTATGCCCGAAGAAAGCGAACCGCGGCGCCGGCCGGCCTTGCTGATCGGAAGCGGGTTGGCGGTCGCCGGCATCAGCGCGGTGCTGGCGCTCGAGATCGCGCTGGCGATCGGCATCCGCACGACCGGCACCGTCGCGCTGCAGCCCACCCCCGGGCAGCACCTGATCGTGCCGACGCAGGAGGCGCCTGCCCCCGTCCAGGCGTCGGCCCCGGCGGCGAAGCTCAACCTGCCCGAGCCGGTAGCGGCACCGAAGCCGATGACTCCGCAGTTCGCCGCGCCGCTGCCGGCGGCCCCTCCGCCGCCCGCGGCGCCGCCCATTCCCGCGGCCCCGGCTCCGGTGGTGCCGGTTCCCGTCGTGGTCCCCCCGATCGCGCCGGTGATCTTGCCCCCGATCCGCGTACCAGTTCCCAACCCGGTGCTGACGCCGCCGGTGATTGAGGGGCCGCCGCACGTGTCGGCCCCGCCACCTGTGCTGCCCCAACCGCCGGTGCACGTCCCCGAACCGCCACAGACCGGCGGCACGGGGCCCCAGTGGCCGCCGCACCAGACTCCGCCCGGG
>NZ_LZIX01000188.1:0-6542 GCF_001666955.1 Mycobacterium sp. E735
TGGCGACCGGGCCGCTCGGCGTCTGCGTCAGAACCAGGTCCAGTGCGTAGAACTCGTTGAAGAACTGCACGTCCTGCTTGACGCAGTTCTGGTAGAGGGTCTGCAGGATCATGTGGCCGGTGCGGTCGGCGGCGTAGCACGCCCGGCGCACCGGGGCCTTGCCGTGCTCGCGGGTGTGCCCGCCGAAGCGGCGCTGGTCGATGCGGCCCTCGGGGGTGCGGTTGAACGGCATCCCCATCTTCTCCAGGTCGAGCACGGCGTCGATGGCTTCCTTGCACATGATCTCCACCGCGTCCTGGTCGGCGAGGTAGTCGCCGCCCTTGACGGTGTCGAAGGTGTGCCATTCCCAGTTGTCGTCCTCGACGTTGGCCAGGGCCGCGCACATGCCCCCTTGGGCGGCGCCGGTGTGGCTACGCGTGGGGTAGAGCTTGGTGAGTACGGCGGTCCGGACGCGGGGGCCGGCCTCCACCGCCGCGCGCATGCCGGCACCGCCGGCGCCGACGATGACCACGTCGTAGCGGTGTTGCTGGATCACCTCAGCCTCCGATGTTCGGGTCGAATGTCACCAGCACGTAGGTGCCGAGGACCAACGTGAACCCCATCGACAGCAACAGCAGGCTGTTGAGCCAGAACCGGGTGCTGTCCTTGCGGCTGTAGTCGTCGATGATGGTGCGCAGGCCGTTGCCGCCGTGCAGCTGCGCCAGCCACAACAGGGCGAGGTCCCAGAACTGCCAGAACGGCGATGCCCAGCGCTGCGCGACGTAGTTGAAGTCGATGCGGTACACGCCGTTGTCCCACATCAGCATGATGAACAGGTGCCCGACGGCCAGGACGATCAGCGCGACACCGGAGAACCGCATGAACAGCCAGGCGAACTTCTCGAAGTTGGGGATGCCGGCCCGGCGCCGCGGTGAGCGCGGGTTGTCCAGGCTGGCCGGGCGGTCGTGGCTGCGCTGGTGCACGGGGGCCACCTGGCCGCGGCCCAGCTGCAGGTCGGGCGAGCTCATCGGAGGTGCTCCCAGATGTGGATGCCGGTCACCACACCGGCCGGAACCATCAGCAGCAGGAAGACGATTCCGACGATCCAGAACATCAACCTCTGGTAGCGGGGGCCCTCCGACCAGAAGTCGATCAGGATGACGCGGATCCCGTTCAGCCCGTGGAAGAGGACGGCGGCCACCAGCCCGTACTCCATCAGGCCGACGACCGGGGTCTGGTAGTCGTGGATCACCGCGTTGTAGGTCTGCGGGCTCACCCGCAGCATCGCGGCGTCCAGCACGTGGACGAACAGGAAGAAGAAGATCGTCGCGCCGCTGATGCGGTGCAGCACCCACGACCACATGCCCGGGTCGCCCCGATACAGGGTGCGGGGTGGTCGCCGCCTGCGCGAGGGTGCAGATTGTGCCGCCGGATCCGCGGTTGTCGCCTGTGTGGTCACCGGAGTCCTCACCGCCTTCTGACATCGACCCAGTTCAGCCTAACCCCGCGCGGGGACGACCCGCGCCGAGCGGTGCGCCGGGCGAGCTCGCCCGTCAGGGTTAGGGTGACAGTCTTGGGTGGCAAGAGCTGAGCGGGGTCGGGTATGCCTGATGTCGATTGGAAAGCGCTGCGCCGCATGGCAATCGGTGCCGCGGCGGGGGCCTACGCGCCCTATTCGCGGTTCCCGGTGGGGGCGGCCGCGCTGGTGGACGACGGGCGGGTCGTCACCGGCTGCAATGTGGAGAACGTCTCATATGGCCTTGGTCTCTGTGCCGAATGCGGTGTGGTGTCCGCCCTACACGCGACGGGTGGCGGCCGGCTGGTCGCGCTGGCCTGCGTCGACGGCCGAGGGGCCGCGCTGATGCCCTGCGGGCGGTGCCGCCAGCTGCTCCTCGAGCACGGCGGCCCCGAGCTGCTGATCGACCACCCGGCCGGGCCCCGCCGCCTCGGCGAGCTGCTGCCCGACGCCTTCGACGCCGACCTGCCGCGGGAACCCCGTTGACCGACCACGCATTCGACGCGCCGACGGTGATCCGAACCAAGCGCGACGGCGGCCGGCTGTCCGATGCCGCCATCGCGTGGGTCGTCGACGCCTACACCCACGGCCGGGTGGCCGAGGAACAGATGTCGGCGCTGCTGATGGCGATCTTCCTGCGCGGCATGGACCGCGGCGAGACCGCCCGCTGGACCGCGGCCATGCTGGCCTCCGGCCCGCGGCTGGACTTCCGCGACCTGCCGATGCCCACCGTCGACAAGCACTCCACCGGCGGCGTGGGGGACAAGATCACCCTGCCCCTGGTGGCCGTCGTCGCCGCCTGCGGTGCGGCGGTGCCCCAGGCGTCGGGGCGCGGGCTCGGCCACACCGGCGGCACCCTGGACAAGCTCGAGGCGATCGCCGGGTTCACCCCCGCGCTGTCCAACCGGCGGGTGCGCGCGCAACTGCTCGACGTCGGCGCGGCCATCTTCGCCGCCGGCGAGCTGGCCCCGGCCGACGCCAAGCTGTACGCGCTGCGCGACGTCACCGCGACCGTCGAGTCGCTGCCGCTGATCGCCAGCTCGGTGATGAGCAAGAAGCTGGCCGAGGGGACCGGCGCCCTGGTGCTCGACGTGAAGGTGGGCTCCGGAGCCCTGCTGCGTTCTCCGGACCGGTGCCGCGAGCTGGCCCACACCATGGTGGAGCTGGGCGCGGCGCACGACGTGCCGACCCGCGCGCTGCTGACCGATATGAACACCCCGCTGGGCGCGACCGTCGGCAACGCCCTCGAGGTCGCCGAGGCGCTGGACGTGCTGGCCGGCGGCGGGCCGCCCGACGTGGTCGAGCTGACGGTGCGCCTGGCCGGCGAGATGCTCGAGCTGGCCGGGCTCGACGGCCGCGACCCCGCCGCGACGCTGCGCGACGGCACCGCGATGGACCGATTCCGCCGGCTCGTCGCGGCTCAGGGCGGGGATCTGTCGGTTCCGTTGCCGATCGGTGCGCATTCCGAGACCGTGGCCGCGGGGCGGGGCGGCACAATGGGCGATATCGACGCGATGGCAGTGGGGCAGGCGGCTTGGCGGCTCGGTGCGGGCAGATCCCGTCCGGGCGAACGGGTGCAGGCCGGCGCCGGCATCCGGATCCATCGCCGCCCCGGCGACCCCGTGGCGCCCGGCGCGCCGCTGTTCACCCTCTACACCGACACCCCGGAGCGCTTCGGCGCCGCGCTGTCCGAATTGGACGGCGGCTACCGAGTCGGCGACTCGGCGCCCGATCCGCGGCCGTTGCTCATCGATCGGATCCTGACGTGACAACACCGCTGGGCCTCGAGCAGATCAAGCGGGCGCCCAAGGCGCTGCTACACGATCACCTCGACGGGGGACTGCGCCCGTCGACCGTGGTCGAAATCGCCGGCCAGACCGGCTACGACGGGCTGCCCACCACCGACGTCGACGAGCTGGCCACCTGGTTTCGCACCCGGTCGCACAGCGGCTCGCTGGAGCGCTACCTGGAGCCCTTCTCGCACACCGTGGCGGTCATGCAGACGGCCGACGCGCTGCATCGTGTCGCCTACGAGTGCGTCGAAGATTTGGCCGCCGATTCGGTGGTGTACGCCGAGATCCGGTTCGCGCCGGAACTACATATCGACCGGGGCCTGTCGTTCGACGAGATCGTGGACGCCGTGCTGGCCGGTTTCGCCGACGGCGAGCAGGCCTGCGCCGCAGCGGGCCGGCCGATCGTGGTGCGGCTGCTGGTCACCGCCATGCGGCACGCCGCGGTGTCCCGGGAGATCGCCGAGCTGGCAATCCGGTTCCGGGACAAGGGTGTTGTGGGGTTCGACATCGCCGGCGCCGAGGCGGGCAACCCGCCGACACGGCACCTGGACGCCTTCGAGTACATGCGAGACCACAACGCGCGCTTCACCATTCACGCGGGCGAGGCCTTCGGGCTGCCGTCGATCCACGAGGCGATCGCGTTCTGCGGCGCCGACCGCCTTGGCCACGGGGTGCGTATCGTCGACGACATCGAGGTCCTAGAAGACGGTCGCGTCCGGCTGGGCCAGCAGGCGGCCATCCTGCGGGACAAGCGGATTCCGTTGGAGCTGTGCCCGAGTTCCAACGTGCAGACCGGCGCCGTGAAGAGCATCGCGGACCACCCGTTCGACCTGTTGGCCCGCACCCGGTTCCGGGTGACCGTCAACACCGACAACCGCCTGATGAGCGATACCACGATGAGCCTCGAAATGTGGCGTTTGGTCGAGGCTTTCGGCTACGGCTGGAGCGACCTCGAGCGGTTCACCATCAACGCGATGAAGTCGGCGTTCCTTCCTTTCGACGAGCGGCTGGCGATCATCGACGACGTGATCAAGCCGCGCTACGCGGTGCTGATAGCAGGCTGACGCCGCCCGCCCGAAATCCGGGTGAGCGGCGCAGCTTTCGGCCGACCGGTTAACGGGTCAGCCGGGTGCCGGTGCGGCGACCGGTCAGCGCTTCGTACAGCGCGATCAGGACGATGGCGGCGCCCACCCCGATGAAGAACGGAACCCAGGCCACCCCGCCGTTGGCGTTGTGGTAACCGAATTGGCTGGCGGCCCATGAGCCGATCAGGCCGCCGACCGCGCCGAGCACGACCGTCATGATCATGCCGACGTTCTGCTTCCCCGGCATCACGAGGCGCGCGACCAAACCGATGATCGCGCCCACGATGAGGGCGAGGATTATGGATGTGATCACTTCGAGCTCCTGTCGTAGCGGCGCCCGGGGTGGGCACCATCTTCGACGGGACTTCCCCGAATCAGGCGACTTCTAACACAATTCGCCTGAGCTCAAATCAGATCGGAAGCCAGCCCGATGGCGCGCACCGTGCTGGCCAGGTGGGTCTGCACCGCGCGCGACGCTCGCGGGCCGTCACCGTCGCGCAGTGCCTCGGCGATCTCGCGGTGCTCGTCGATGATGGTCGTGACCCGGTCCGGATCGCGGAGCGCCGATTCGCCGATCATCCGCATCTGCCGGTCCCGCAGCGACGCGTGGAAACCCGCCAGAATGGCGTTCCCCGATTCGGCCAGGGTGATGGCGTGGAAGGCGCGGTCGGCATCGAGGAAGTCGGGCCAATCGGAGCGGTCGGCGGCGGCGCGCTGCCGCCGAAGCTCGCCGGAGAGCCGATCGAAAATCGCGGCGCACGAGGCGGTCCCGCGGCCGACCACCTTGGTCGCCGCGAACTGCTCCAGGACCAGCCGGGCCTCCATCACCGACCGGACCTCGTCCGGGGACACCGGGACGACCAGGGCGCCCCGCTGCGGGTACAGCCGCAGCAGCCCCTCGGCCTCCAGCCGCAGGAACGCCTCGCGCACCGGCGTGCGCGACATTCCGAGCGCCGTGGCGACGTCGCCCTCGCTGATCAGCTCCCCGCCCGGGAACGCGCCGGTGAGCACCTGCGTCTTGACGTAGTCCAGTGCGCGGTCCTTGGCCGTGGCCGGCCGCGGGTCGATCGGTGCCATCCAGCCTTCCGGTAGCTAAGTCGTATCCCAGCAGTGTGGTGACGGTACACCACCGAAACCCTTGACAGGGCGACAACTGAGATACAAGATAGATACGAAAGAAACATGAGACGCATCGAAGAAGCCCGCGAGCAGGCCGAAGGAGCCGCGAAAATGCCCGTCACCGAACAATCCGTGACCCCGAACCTGGATCCGACGATCCCGGCGCCGATGATCAACGTCGCCGAATACGGCTTCGAAGGTCGTTTCCAGGACTGGGCCTCCGACGCGGAGTACTTCGAGTACTCGAAGGCCGCCAACCCGATCGGCTCGGGCCACGTCCCGCAGGTGCCGGTTACCCGGTTCGATGCGGATACCTACACCGATCAGCCGACGGGTGTAATCCCGCTGGATCTGTCCAAGGAGCTGGGCATCGACACCGGCGCCGCGACCAGCCCCGCGCTGCTGGCCAACTTCGTGCGCATCCGTCCGGGCGAGCAGGTCGATACGAGCCCCAACGCCACCTCGCAGCTTTACTACGTGCTGTACGGGCGGGGCTTCGCCGCGGTCAACGGGCAACTGGTGCAGTGGGAGAAGGGGGACTTCCTGACGTTGCCCGCCGGCACCCACTCGGTCTTCTACGCGGCCACCGACACGGCCATGTACTGGGTGCACGACGAGCCGCTGATGCGCTACCTGGGCGCCGACGCCACCCGGCCGCGGTTCCGCGCCACCAAGTTCCGCCGCTCGGACGCCGTCGCGAAGCTGGAGGAGATCGCGTCACGCCCGGGCGCCAACGAGAAGAGCCGGGTCAGCGTGCTGCTGGCCAACACCAACCAGGAGCAGACGCTGACCATCACCCACGTGCTGTGGGCGATGTTCGGCGTCCTGCCGCCGAACCAGGTGCAGCGCCCGCACCGTCACCAGTCGGTGGCCCTGGACCTGATCCTCGACGCGCCGGCCAGCGGCTGCTACACCCTGCTGGGCACCCGCCTCGACGAGCACGGCGACATCGTCGACCCCACCCGGGTGGACTGGCGCGCCGGCTGCGCCTTCACCACGCCGCCGGGCATGTGGCACGCCCACTACAACGAGACCGGACAGGCCGCACAC
>NZ_LZIX01000189.1:0-15325 GCF_001666955.1 Mycobacterium sp. E735
TCATCTGGTGGTAGATGTAATTCAGCGCCATGAAGCTGACGTATTGCTCGTAGGTGCGGGTGTTGCCGGAGGGCGTGTTCGAGCGCTTCGACGGCCTGAAGTTCGTCTGGGCCGACGGCGCCGCCGACTTCATCACGCCGTTCATCTGGCGGATGGACACGTTCGGCCGGCCCCACCTGGAGCAGACGCCCTGGGCGCCGCGCATCCCCAGCGATTACCTCCCGGGGCACGTCTATTTCGTCCAGGGCAGCCTCGACGGCCCCGGTGACGTCGATTTCGCCGGCGAATGGTTCGGCTTCACCGGCAAGGACGACATGGTGATGTTCGGCTCGAGTTACCCGCATTGGCAGTTCGGCGACGCCAAAAAGCTGCCAAGGGCGCTCTCCGCCGAGCAGCGCGACAAGGTCTGCTGGCGCAACGCGGCGCGGCTCTACGGCATAGACATCCCCGCCGAAGTGGGCGCACAGTAGAAGCAGGACGTGAGACCGAGGAGTTCCCCATGACGTTGACCCATTCGCAGGAGCGGGTCCCCGCGACCGAGCGCATAGCCGTCCGCTGCGTCGACTCGGACGTCCACCCCGCGCCCAAGCGGGGCGAGCTGGTCCCGTACATCCCGGAGCCCTGGCGCAGCAAGTACTTTCTCAACCGCAACGTGGGTGAGCTGATCTACTACGACGCGCCGGACTACGCGCACTCGTACGCGATGCGCGTGGACTCCTTCCCCGCCAACGGCGAATTCCCGTGCAGCGACCCGGATATGGCGTTCCGCCAACTCATCATGGAGGCGGGCTCCGACATCGCGATCCTGGAGCCGGCCGCCTACCCGGCGCGGCTGCCCGAGGCCCAGCACGCGATGTCGTACGCGCTGAACGACTGGCAGGCCAATCACTGGCTGGACAGCCACAACAATTGGCACGAACGGTGGCGCGGTTCGATCTGCCTCGCCATCGAAGAGCCGGAAGCGTCCGTGCGCGAAATCGAGCGCTGGGCCGGGCATCCGTTCATGGCGCAGATACTGATCAAGGCCGAGCCGAAGCCGTCCTGGGGCCATCCCAAATACGACCCCATCTGGGCCGCGGCCACCAAGCACGACATCACCGTGAGCTGCCACCTGTCGCGCAGCCAGTACGACGAGCTACCGATCCCGCCGGTGGGCTTCCCCAGCTACAACCACGACTTCATGGTGACCTACTCGCTGCTGGCCGCCAATCAGGTGATGAGCCTGATCTTCGACGGCGTCTTCGACCGGTTCCCGTCGCTGCGGATCGTCTTCGTCGAGCACGCATTCAGCTGGATCCTGCCGCTGATGTGGCGCATGGACGCGATCTACGAAGCGCGCAAGTCGTGGGTGGACATCAAGCGCAAGCCGTCGGAGTACGTCAAGGACCACATCAAGTTCACCACCCAACCGCTGGACTACCCCGAGGACAAGACGGAGCTCACCCGCGCACTGGAATGGATGGAGTGCGAGAAGATCTTGCTCTTCTCCTCGGACTACCCGCACTGGACGTTCGACGACCCCCGCTGGTTGGTCAAGCACCTTCCCAAGCACGCCCGCGACGCGGTGATGTACAAGAACGGGATTGCGACCTACCACCTGCCGGAGACCGTCCCGGTCCTCGAGGGTCAGACCCGGGTGCTCTGAGTTGACCGAACAAGCCAAACGGCCCGAGCCCCGTCTCGCCCAGGGCCGCGAGCATGTCGTTGCCACCGTGGACGAGATCCCGCCGGGCAAGCACAAGCTCGTCCCCATCGGCCGGCACGGCGTCGGGGTGTACAACGTCAACGGCAGCTTCTATGCGATCGCGAATTACTGTCCGCACCAAGGCGGTCCGTTGTGCTCGGGCCGCTCGAGGGGGCGCACGATCGTCGACGAAACCGCGCCCGGTGACTCGGTGATGGTGCGCGACATGGAGTACATCTACTGCCCCTGGCACCAATGGGGTTTCGAGCTGGCCACCGGGACGACAGCGGTCAAACCGGAATGGAGTATCCGCACCTACCCGGTGCGCATCGTCGGCAACGACGTTCTGGTGCAGGCCTAACACAGGAGAAATCGCGTGCCTTCTATCGAGATCAACGGGGGAAATGTCGTCTACGAGATCCTCGGTGACTCAGGGGATCTCATCGCGTTGACGCCGGGCGGCCGGTTCAGCAAGGAGATCGAGGGCCTGCGGCCGCTCGCGGACGCGCTGGCCGCCGGCGGCTACCGCGTGCTGCTGTGGGACCGGCCCAACTGCGGCGCTTCCGACGTGCAGTTCTACGGCCAGAGCGAATCACACATGCGCGCCGAGACACTGCACAAGCTGGTGACGGGGCTGGGATTCGAGCGCTGCATCCTCGCCGGGGGATCCGGCGGGGCGCGGGATTCCATGCTGACCACCATGCTCTACCCCGAAATGGTCACCAAGCTGGTGGTGTGGAACATCGTCGGCGGCATCTACGGCACCTTCGTACTCGGCTCCTTCTACATCATCCCGAGCATCCTCGCGGTCCGCGGTACCGGCATGGACGGCGTGGTGAAGGTTGCCGAATGGCGGGACCGCATCGAGCAGAACCCCGACAACAAGCAGCGGTTCCTCGACTTCGACAAAGACGAATTCCTCAAGGTGATGCTGCGCTGGCTGAACGCGTTCGTCTCCAAGCCCGGACAGACGATCCCGGGCGTCGAGGACGAGATGTTCGACCGAATCAAGGTCCCCACGTTGATCATTCGCGGCGGCGAGAACGACATGGATCACCCGAAGCGGACGTCGCTCGAGGTCAGTTGCCTGATCAAGGGATCGAAGCTCATCGACCCGCCGTGGCCGGAGGATGCGTGGGAACGCGCATCCGAGGACCGTGCGGCGGGCCGGGTCCAGCACTTCAACATGTTCGACACGTGGGTACAGGCGGCGCCCCCGATCCTCGAATTCCTGGGCTCGTGATGGCGCTAGACGGTGCGAATGTGGACCTCGCAGTTGAGCGACGCCTCCAGAGCCGTGTGAACGCGGCTCTCCGGGATGCGTTCCAGGTCGGACTCCCGCAGCGTCACGTACACGATGTCGAATCCGTCGTCACCAGGCGTCCGCTCGATGTCGCCCGCGAGCCCGAAGCCGGACAGCACGCCGTGGGCGTCGTCGTCGGTTCCGCGGCTGATGAAGGTGACCACCCCCGGTACCGGCGTGCCGCCGAACACCTTGGCGCACAGGTTCATTGCCACGTGCCTGGCCGCGTCGCCGTCTTCAGCGGCGATCAACAATTCGACTTCGCGGCGCCCCGCGGGCATGGCCACGAGATCGTTCTCGACCACGCCGACGCCCGCTTGCGCCGCGAGCTCAAGGAGCGCCGCCATGCCGTCTCGTAGCTGCGCCGCCGTGGACACGCTTTCCGGGTCGACGTTGACGCGTACCACCGCAGTTCGCACGTGCGCAAGCGTAACCAAGACGATGGCAGGCCGGCCGTGAGCACCGCGCAATCCACCCCCATCGCCACCGCCACCTCCCCCGGCTGCGAACCCCGATTGCTCTTCGGACGAACCGGCCATACACCCGAGGATCTCGCGGCGTATCGAGAGCGCGGCGGATATCGGCCGCTCGCCGACGCCGATGGATTGCTGAGCGAAGTGGAAGTCAGCGGGCTGGTCGGTCGGGGCGGCGCGGCCTTCCCCCTCGCGATCAAGTTGCGCACGGTGCGCGATAACGGCCGCGTTGCCGGCGGCGCCGTGGTCGTCGCGAATGGTGAAGAGGGAGAACCGGCCTCAATCAAAGACCGGTGGCTGCTGCGCAACCGTCCACATCTGGTGCTGGACGGCCTTCGACTTGCCGCGGCGGTCGTGGGCGCCGGCCGCGCCTATGTATATGTGTCCGACCCGGAATCGGCGCACAGCGTCCAGACCGCGCTCGGCGAGCTCGATCCGGGCACCGTCGGCGTCACGGTCGGGCTGTTGGCCGTGCAACCCGGGTATGTGGCCGGCGAGGAGACCGCGGCCGTCCGCGCGCTCAACGGCGGCCCGGCCAAGCCGACCGACAAGCCGCCACGCCCCTTCGAATCCGGCGTCGACGAACGGCCCACGCTGGTGAGCAACGTCGAGACGCTGGCCAATCTGCCCTTCCTGCAGGGCCACGGCTCGACGAAGTTCCGCTCGCAGGGCACGTCGATATCCCCGGGCACGTTCCTGGCCACCGTAACCGGCGCCGGCCGGCCGCCGGTGCTCTACGAGCTTCCGCTCGGCCTGCCGTTCACCGAACTCCTCGCGCTGCACGGCGTTTCGCCGGACCAGGTGCGTGGAGCGCTGATGGGCGGCTATTTCGCCGGTCTGCTCAACCGCTCCGTGCTCGAGACAACCCTGGATCACGAGACGATGCGGCGCCTCGGCAGCGGCCTGGGCTGCGGCGCGGTCTCGGTGATCACCGACGACTGCCCCGTCGCGGTCGCGGCGTCGGTGCTGGCCTACTTCGACCGCGAGAACGCCGGCCAATGCGGGTCATGCTTCAACGGAACCGCGGCGATGGCGGCCGTCGCCGGTGCGTTGCGCGACGGCGCCGCAACGGCAGAGGACCTCCAACGGTTGCGCCGCTGGTCGGTGCTGCTGCGTGGGCGGGGCGCCTGCGCGACGCTGGACGCCGCCACGAATGTGGCCGCCAGCCTGCTGGCGCAGTTCCCGGGCGAAGTGACCACGCACCTGGAGGGCACGTGCCCGGCCTGCTCTCGCGGCGCGTTCCGCAGCGACCGCCCCTACGAGGCGGAGGCTGCGAGGCAAGCATGAAAATCCGCTTGGATCGCACGGTTTGCGACGGTTTCGGCATCTGCGCCAAGTACGCGCCCGGATACTTCTCGCTGGACGATTGGGGCTACGCCTCCCTCATCGGCGATGGCACCGTGGCGGAGTCGGACCGCGACGCGGTGATGCGCGCCCTGATGGACTGCCCGGTGCACGCCATCGCGGAAATCGGGGAACGCACCTCGCCCGCCGCGCACCCACCACTCACCGATGCGGAAGATCCGGCCGAGCACCTCAAAACCGAAGAGAACGAGGCGGAGTGGGGATTCACCCGCTGAACGGGGTGCCGCGAAACTTCCTGACCATGGTCTAGGCGGTCTCGACGGAATAAGCTGAACCAGCCAGGATGGCCCATCGGGAGGCACACGATGAGGTGGTTTATTCGTCGCCTGACCGCCGTCATAGCGGTCGCGCTCGCACCGGCGGCCGTCGCGGTGATCGCGACGCCGGGAATCAGCTCGGCGGACTGCGATCGCAACATGTCGTTCAATCCGGCGACGCTCGAGTGCACGCCGCCACCGGTCCTACCGGACTGGTACACACTGCCGCCGCCATACGCGCCGCCATTCGCCGCACAGGACGTGCCGCCGCCACCACCACCGCGGCCATGGTGGTCACCGAACGAACCGATGTGGAATGCCGGCTTTCACCAGTGGGGTACCTATTTCACCGGCGTCTGGGTGCCCTACTGACCGGTCGTCCCGGCGGCGGCCACCGTCCCCGGAAACAAGACCAATACCGTCTCGATCGCACCTGCGTACGAGTGATAACGTAATTCTCCAATTCGTATAACGGTCCTACCAAGCCGCACCCTGGACCCGCTCGATGCGCGGAGGTGACGTGTCAGCAGCACCGGGCCGACCGCTGCCCCTGATCACGCAGGACAACGAGTTCTTTTGGACCTCGGGAGCCGACGGCAGACTGCGCCTGCAGGAGTGCCAGGCCTGCCAATCCCTGATCCATCCGCCCGCGCCGGTGTGCCGGTATTGCCGTTCAACCGATGTCGGGGTGCGAGCGGTCTCCGGCAGGGCAACGCTCGCCGGGTTCACCATCAACGAACGGTTCAGCCTGCCCGGGCTGGCCGCGCCCTACGTCATCGCGCAGGTGGCGATCGCCGAAGATCCGCGGATTCGGTTGACCACCAACATCATCGAGTGCGAGCCCGATCGGCTCGAACTCGGCCAACAGGTCGAGGTTGTCTTCGAACACGTCGAGGACGTGTGGTTTCCATTGTTCCGGCCGGTACACGATGCCGAAGCCGGCCCATTGCCCACCGATGAGATAGCGCCGGAGCGCTTCGGCGAACACGTGCGCCCCATGCTCACCCGGGAGAAGTTCGAAGACAAGGTCGCACTGACCGGGATCGGCATGTCGCCGATCGGTCGCCGGCTGATGCAGCCCCCGTTGGCGCTGACCGTGCAGGCGTGCGAAGCGGCCATCGCCGACGCCGGCCTGACATTCGCCGACATCGACGGCCTGTCCACCTATCCCGGCGCCATCACCGTGGCGGGCATGGGCGAGGGGGGCACCACCGCCCTCGAGGCCGCGCTCGGCATCCGGCCGACTTGGCACAACGGCGCGATGGAAACGTTCGGCCCGGGTGGCTCCCTGATCGCCGCGATGCTTGCGGTCGCCTGCGGGCTGGCCCGGCACGTGCTGTGCTTCCGGACGGTGTGGGAAGCCACCCACGGCGAGCTGATGAAGCAGGGCAAAATCAGCCCGACCCATGGTTCAGCGGGCCGGATGTCGGGCTGGCAGATGCCATTCGGGGCGACTTCCGCGGCGCACACCTTGGCGATGAACGCGCAGCGGCACTTTCACCGCTACGGCACCACTAAAGAGACGCTGGGCTGGATCGCGCTGAATCAGCGGGCCAACGCCGAACTCAACCCGACCGCCATCTACCGCTCGCCGATGACGATGGACGACTACCTCAACGCGCGGCCGATCACCACGCCGTTCGGCCTCTATGACTGCGACGTACCCTGCGACGGCGCGATCGCCGTCATCGTCTCCGCCGTCGACACCGCGCGCGACCTCGCCAAACCACCTGTCCTGGTCGAGGCGGTGGGCACGCAGATCATCGAGCGAATCGACTGGGACCAAAGCACTCTCACCCACGAACCGCAGGTGCTGGGTCAGGCGGCGCACGTGTGGACGAGAACCTCCCTGCGCCCCGACGACGTCGACGTCGCCGAGCTCTACGACGGCTTCACCATGAACTGTTTGTCCTGGATCGAGGCGCTGGGATTCTGCGGAATCGGCGAGGCCAAAGAGTTCCTGGACGGCGGCAAGAACATCGCCCGTGACGGCCTGCTGCCACTGAACACCCACGGCGGCCAGCTGTCGCACGGGCGCACCCATGGCATGGGCCTCGTCCACGAGGCCATCACCCAGCTGCGCGGGGAGGCCGGCGATCGCCAGGTCGCCGACGCCCGCGTCGGCGTGGTCAGCAGCGGCGGCCTCACCCCCAGCGGGGTGCTCTTACTGCGGGCCGACGCATGAAAACGCCGCGGCCCCGGCTGGTGATCGTCAACGGCGTACCGATGTCGGCGCTGGTCGCCGAGGCCGACGAACCCAAGGCCGTGATCGTGGCGATCCACGGCGGCGGAACCACCGCAATGTATTTCGACTGTCCGGGGCATCCGTCGTATTCGCTGTTGCGGACCGGCGCGGCGGCCGGATTCACCGTGGTGGCGATCGACCGGCCGGGCTACGGCAGCTCCGCGCCCTATCCGGAGGCGATGGCCGAGGGCGATCAGCGCGTCAACCTGGCGTACGGTGCGGTCGAGCGCATCATCGGTGAACGATCAAGGGGCGCGGGCCTGTTCGTGATGGGGCATTCGGGCGGCTGCGAGCTGACGATGCGGATGGCCGCCGACGAGCGCGGTGCCGATCTGCTCGGCATCGAATTGGCCGGCACCGGTCGGCACTACCACCCCGCCGCCAAGGAGATACTCAAAACGGCGACCCGCGAACGACGTCCACCGGGCATGCGCGAGCTGCTGTGGAGCCCGGAACACCTGTATCCGCCCGAGGTTCTCGGCGGCGCGACGGTGTCCCCTTCTGCGCCTTCGTATGAGGACCAAATGGTGTCGGACTGGGCGCGCCAGACTTTCCCGACGCTGGCCCCGGCCGTGCGGGTGCCTGTCCACTTCAGCATCGCCGAACACGAGAAGGTCTGGCAGGCCGACGATTCGGCGGTGCAGCAGATCACCGCGATGTTCTCCGCCGCGCCGCGCTTCACCGTGCACCGGCAGCCCGGGGCGGGGCACAACATCAGCCTCGGCCACACCGCCGCGGATTATCACGCGGAGGTCCTCGCGTTCGTCGACGAATGCGTGACGGCATCGGGTTCGGAAGAGGCCACCGGATGAGGGTCGGATTCATCGGCCTGGGCAGTCAGGGCGGCCCCATGGCGAGGCGGATCGTCGAGGGCGGCTACGAGACGACGCTGTGGGCACGCCGACCCGCAACCCTCGAGGCGTTCGCCGACACCGCGGCGAAGATCGCCGAGTCACCGGCCGAGCTCGCCGCGGCCAGCGATCTGGTCTGCCTCTGCGTCGTGGGTGATGCAGACATCGAGGAGATCACGTCGGGTGAGGGCGGCGTGCTGGCCGCGATGAAGCCGGGTGGTGTCATCGCGATCCACAGCACCGTGCATCCCAACACCTGCCGGAGACTGGCGAACCAAGCCGCGGCCAAAGGGATTTCGGTGGTCGACGCGCCCGTGAGCGGGGGCGGGGGAGCCGCGTCCGAAGGGCGCCTGCTGGTGATGGTGGGCGGCGACGCCGACGTCGTCGAGCGGTGCCGCCCGGTCTTCGCCACCTATGCCGATCCGGTCGTGCACCTCGGCGAGCTCGGTTCCGGTCAAACCACGAAGCTGCTCAACAACCTGCTCTTCACCGCCCACCTGGGCACCGCGGCCACCGCGCTCTCACTGGCCGGCGCCCTCGGCGTCGACCCGGACCGTCTCACCGAAGTGGTTTCGCGCAGCAGTGGAAACAGCTTCGCGCTCAACGCCCTTGGCGGCATCGGCGGACTGGACCAGCTTGCCGGGGTGGCCGGGACGCTGCTGCAAAAGGACGTCCGCCTGGTGGTGGACCTGGCCGACCGAGCCGGCGCGAACGGCGGCGCCGTCCTGGACGCGGCCGACGCCGCGCTGGGCCTCATGGGGCATCCGAGGTGAGGGTCGGGTTCGTCGGCGCCGGACGGATGGGCCGCCCCATGGTGGCCCGACTGGTGGCGGCCGGACACGACGTCCGGGCCTTGGGCCGGACCACTGAAAAGCGAAGCGATCTCGAGCAGCTCGGTGCGCGCGCGGTCGGCGACCCGGTCGAGGCGGGTGCACGCGCCGACGTGGTGGTGCTTTGCGTGTTCACCGACGAGCAGGTGCGCGACGTATGCCTGCACGGCGGGCTGCTGTCCGCCATGCCGCCCGGGTCGGCGCTGGTGGTGCACACCACCGCCGGCCCGAACACGATCGACGCGGTCGCCACACAAGCGGAAGGCATCGACGTCATCGATGCCGCGGTCAGCGGCGGCCCGCACGACGTGGCGGCCGGCCGGCTCACGCTGTTCGTGGGCGGCACGGAGGACGCCGTGGCGCGGGTGCGGGCGGTGCTGGCCTGCTACGGAGACCCGGTTCTCCACGTGGGCCCGCGTGGCTCCGGCCAAAAGGTGAAGCTGGTCAACAACGCGTTGTTCGCGGGCCATATCGGGCTGCTCGCGGAGGCCGTGCGATTGGGTGAGCGACTTGGCGTGCCGGAGGCGACGATGTTGGCCGCCTTGGCGCAGGGCAGCGCAACCAGTCGTGTCCTCGGTCTCGCGGCGGCGGCCGGTTCCGTCGCGTCGTTCATCGAGGTTGCCGGTGAATTCGTCCAGAAGGAGGTCAGCGTGGTGCGTGGCATCGCCAGGGAATTCGGCAGCGAACTGGGCGCTCTGGATGACGCGATCAACGCCGTCGGCGTCTCGAACGGGGTTTGAGATGCCAGCGTTTCGGTCTTTCCGGTTCGTCACGAAGGTATTACCGTTACCGTTACAGTCAACGACTCGGCTGTAACGGTTTCAGCCCGCCCTCGCCGCTGAGGAGGATTCAGTGACAAAACCGAAGGTCGTCTTCGATCCGTACTCCGAGGACTACTACAACAATCCGTTCGACATCTATCGACGGATGCGCGAGGACGCGCCGCTGTACTACGACGAAAAAGAGGATTTCTACGCGTTGACCCGCCACGAAGACGTCGCGGCGGCTTTCAAAGACTTCGAGACCTATTCCTCGGCACGCGGCTGCGACCTGGCGATGGTGCGCCGGGGCATCTCGCCCGAGCAGAAGTCGATCATCTTCATGGATCCGCCCGAGCATCGCCACATGCGCAGCCTGCTCAACAAGGCGTTCACCCCGCGGGCGATCCAATCGCAGCGGGACACCGTCATCGAGGTGATCGACAAGTACCTGGGCGCCGCCGACCCGGAGAATTTCGACGTGGTCCAGGACTTCTCCGGGCCGTTCCCGGTGGAAGTCATCACCAGGATGGCCGGGGTTCCGGAGGAATACCGCCAGCAGGTGCGCCACTGGATCGACACCAGCCTGTCCCACGAACCCGGCCAGATCGAGATCAGCGAAGCCGGCATGCAGGCCAACATCGACACGGCGATGTACTACTTCAGCCTGGTGCAGGAGCGCCGCCAGGAACCGCAGGACGACATGATCAGCCGCCTGATCGCGGCCGAGGTCCCGGGCGAGGACGGCCAGCTACGCAAGCTCGACGACATCGAGATCTGCGGGTTCGCGACCCTTTTGGGCGGAGCGGGCGCCGAGACCGTCACCAAGCTGCTCGGCAACGCGGCGGTGATCTTCGCCCGTCACCCGGACCAGTGGCAGAAGCTACAGGAGGATCGCGACAAGATCCCGGGCGCGGTGGAGGAGCTGCTGCGCTACGAGGGGCCGGTGCAGTACAACGTCCGCTACACGCTCAAAGAGGCGCACGTCAGCGGTGGCGTGATCCCTCCGGGCAAGCCGGTGTTTCTCTGTGGCGCGGCAGCCAACCGCGATCCGGAGGCCTTCACCGACGCCGACACGTTCGACATCGAGCGTGACCAGACCGAGGCCCAGCACCTTGGCCTCGGGTATGGGATTCACAGCTGCCTCGGCGCCGCGCTGGCACGCATGGAAAGCAGGATCGCGCTCGAGCGGCTCCTCGACTTCATGCCGCGCTACGAGGTGGACTGGGCGGGCTGCAAACGGGTAACCATGCAAAACGTCGCGGGCTGGAAGAACGTGCCCGTCAAGGTGCTTCGGTAAGGGGGTTGCGGTGACGAAGAAGATCGAAGTCGATTGGGGGCTCTGCGAGAGCAACGGCGTCTGCATGGGCATCAACCCGGAGATCTTTCTCCTCGGCGACGACGACATGCTGACCGTCTTGCAGGAGGAAGTCACCCCGGAGAACGAACACGACGTTCGTGAGGCCGTTCGTCAGTGCCCGCGGCAGGCCATTTCGATTGTGGGCGAGTAGCGATCAGAATCCGGAAAGGATGACGGCGTTGCAGTCCGCCGCTTCCTGCCGAAGTTTCGCCGCCTTCTGGTAGCCCTCGGACTCGTACCACGCGCGGGCCGCGTCCACCGATTCGAATTCCAGCACGACGGTCTGGTCGCCGTGCCAGCTGCCCTCGATCACCTGGGGAGCCGCGTCCACCGCCAGAATGGTGGCCCCGGCCATCGCCGAACCGGCCGCCTGCGCATAGGCCTTCATACCCTCCGGATCCTTGATGGCTTCCGTGAGGATGACGTACCCTTTCGCCACTGAATCTCCTTGACTGGATTAGGTTTTGCTGATCGCCTGCTCGGGACAGCACTCGATGGCCTCTTGGGTGGCCGCTTCGAATTCCGTTGGGACGTCGGATGCTATCGCCTCGGCGTAGCCGTCGTCGGTGAGGCTGAAGACTTCTGGGCACAGCGTCGTGCAGACGCCGTGGCCGCGGCAGCGCTGGTCGTCGACGGTGACTTTCATGTCCGCGTGAACTCCAGGTGCAGCTCGGTCAGGCCGCGCAGGATGTAAGTCGGAACGTATTGGTAGCGGCGGTCATTCGCCGGGCCGTGCGCCTTCTCGTCGATCCGGATATCCGACGTCCGGTCGAGCAGGCGCTCGATCGCCACCCGTGTTTCGGCGCGGGCCAGCGGGGCGCCGGGGCAACTGTGGATGCCGCGCCCGAACGAGATGTGCTGACGGGCGTTCTTGCGGGCCGGGTCGAAGGTGGCGGGATCGTCGAACCGGCGGGGGTCGCGGTTGGCGGCCGCCTGCACGACCATCACGGTGGTTCCCGCCGGCAGGTCGACGCCCCCGACGTTGGCGGGCACCCGGTTCAATCGGAAGTCGCCCTTGACCGGGCTCTCGTGCCGCAACGACTCCTCGATGAAGTTGGGGATCAGGCTCCGGTCCTTGCGCAACTGAGCCTGAATGTCCGGCCGCTCCCCGAGGGTCTGCAGGGCCGCGCCAAGCAGCCTGACGGTGGTCTCCTGGCCCGCCGAGAAGACGTTGCTGGCGACGCGGGCCACGTCTTCGACGTCGGGCGTCGAGCCGTCCGGGTAGGTGGCGGTGGCCAGCCCGGTCAGCACGTCGTCGCGCGGCTCGCGCCTGCGGTCACGGACATAGTCGGAGAAGAGACCGTAGAGGAATTCCAGCGGGCTGTGCGCCAGCGAGCCCTTGGTGCCCCCGACGCCGCCACCGGAATGGTCGCGGATCCCCTTGACGAACTTGTCGCGATCCTCCTCGGGCACGCCGAGCAGGTCGGCGATGACCAGCAGCGTGAACGGGCCGGCGAAGCCCTTGATCCAGTCGCCGTGCCCTGGCGCGAGGAACGTGTCGAGTACCTGGTCGGCGAGCACCCACATGGCGTCCTCGTTCTCCTTGAGGCGCTTCGGGGTGATCAGCCGCATCAGCAGCGAGCGGTGGTTGGTGTGGGTCGGCGGATCGAGGGTGGGCAGCTGGTCGCTGAACGGCAACTCGTCGCGGTGCTTTTCGATCAGCTCGGTGATGTCGTCACCCTCCAGAGGCACCGGGAAGCCGGGAAACGGACCGGTCACCGAGATGCAGGAGGACCACGTCTCGGCGTCGTTGAGGACCGCGCAAGCCTCGTCCCAACCGGTGATCATCGTGACGTCGTGATGGGGTTCGCGCGTCACCGGGCACTGGCGGCGCAGCGCCTCGTAGTAGGGGTACGGGTCCTCGATGAGCTCGCTGCCGCGGAAGAAGTCCAACTCGGAGAATTCGTTCGCCATCTCCTGCTCCTTGAATCTCGGCTAGTGAGAACGTGCCTCTCGCAGATGAGTATTACATTTCCATACGGCCTGGTGGTCGTCAACGAGGGGGCATCGGAGCGGGCGCGGGCGCCGACTGCCCGTCAGCCGGCGGGGATCAGGTCGGCGGCCACCGATGGCCATGCGAGCAGCCCGCTGCGGAAGGTTTCGACCTGACCGATCGAGCTGTCCGGGAGAGCGGCGGCGGCCAGGGCCTGGGCCTTGAACGTGCGGGCGGCCATGCTCAGCCGGTGCTGCACCAGGCCAACGCTGTCGTCGAGTTCGGCGGGCCACGTCTCCCCCCACAGCGTGACCTCGGTGACCCCGTGGTCCAGGGCCTGCAGCACCCCTTGCCGTACCCGCGAGTCGCATCCGAACAGGTCAGCCGCGGCGGCCAGGGCCTGGGGACGAGGACGCGACTCCACCGACGCCAAAGCGTCTTCGAGGTCGACCACCCGGGCGCCCAGGATCTCCAGCGGCCGGTCGTCGGCGTGGCCGGCCAGGTCGGCCAGCAGCACGGTGACGTCCCACCCCGCCATCGCCCGGTCGAAGAGCCAGCCGCCGGCGAACCGCACCACGTCGACCGCGGTGCCCGCGACCACGTCGAGCCGGTATCTCATGTCCTCGCGCGGCCCTTCTACGGGGCGAAGTCCCGCGCCAGCGTCTCGGCGTACTGCTTGAACACCTCGGTTAGCGGTATCGATGGATCGAGCAACCATGTGGTTTCCATTCCGTGGACGAAGGCGAGAATCTCTACCGCCTTGACGGCGGGGTCGACGTCCGCCCGGTACCGGCCATCGGCCTGCCCGCGGCGGATGAGGTCGGCGACGATGTCGGTCGCGGCGCGGTGCCGGGCCAGCATCCGGTCGTGCAGTGGAGCGTCGGGAAGGATGTTCTCCACCAGCAACACCGTGAACGTTCCGACGAGTTCTGGTGCCCGGCTGAACCGGTCGGCGACCTGCGCGATCTGGGCGAAGAGATCACCGGTCCGGTCGGCGTGCAGGTCGTCGTCGAGGTCGCGGGCGTCGAGGACGGCATGCAGCAGCTGCTCTTTGGACTCGAAGTGATGCAGCAATCCCGCGGGGGTGACCCCGGCCTCGCCGGCGATCTGGGCCAGGGTCGTGCTGCGCCAGCCGTTGCGGGTGAGCAGCCGTTGCGCGACGTCGAGGATCCGCTGCTTGCGGTCCTCACCTTTGGCGAGCAACGTGTCGTAACGCCGTGCGTCGGGCACCGGACTCCTTCGGCCGATCGGCGGGCGGAACCAACCTAGTGAACACACAGTAGGTTAGTTTGGCCGCTGCGACAAGGGTCACGCAGGAGACCTTTTTCGGCGCGCGGCGGCGCCGTCGCTAGCGGACCAGCTCGACCAGGGTGGCGTTGGCGGTCCCGCCACCCTCGCACATGGTCTGCAGCCCGTAGCGGATTCCGTTGGCGCGCATATGGTGCGCCATCCGCGTCATCAACACGGCCCCGGATGCGCCCAGCGGGTGCCCCAGAGCGATGGCGCCGCCGAGCGGGTTCACCCGCTCGGGTTCGGCCCCCGTCTCGGCGAGCCAGGCGAGCGGCACCGGCGCGAAGGCCTCGTTCACCTCGAACGCGCCCACCTCGGAGAGTGGGACCCCGGCCTTCTTCAGCACCTTTTCGGTCGCAGGGATGGGCCCGGTGAGCATGAGGACGGGATCGGCGCCGGTCACCGCGCCGGCCAGATACCGCACCAACGGGGTGAGCCCCAGTTCGACCGCCATCTCCGCGGTCGTCACCAGCAGCGCGGCGGCGCCGTCGGAGATCTGCGAGGAGTTGCCCGCGTGAATGACGCCGTCTTCGGTGAAGGCGGGCTTGAGTCCACTGAGTTTCTCGACCGTGGTCCCCCGCCGCACTCCCTCTCGTCGGCGGCGACGACCGTGTCGTCGCCGGTGAACACCGGCACGATCTGGTCGGTGAACGCGCCGGCGTCCTGGGCCGCCGCAGCCCGTTCGTGGGATTGCGCGGAGTACTCGTCGAGCCGGGTGCGGGAAAAACCCCACTTCTTGGCGATCATCTCCGCCGACAGGCCCTGGTTGAAGGAGAAGTCGTCGTAGCGGGCGAGAACCTTGGGGCCGTACGGCATGCCGGTCGCCCGGGCCGAGCCGAGCGGGACGCGGCTCATGACCTCGACACCGCCTGCGACCACGACGTCCTGTTGGCCGGACATGACCGCCTGCACGGCGAAGTCGAGCGCCTGCTGGCTCGAGCCGCACGCGCGGTTCACGGTGGTCCCGGGGATGGTC